>JACRMK010000001.1 GCA_016235055.1 Chloroflexota bacterium
ATTGGGCTGCGTCTGCTGGCGGAGGACGAGTGGCACGTGTATTTCTGCCAGCATGCGCTGGGCAGCCTCCATCTACGCACGCACAGCACCACTGGCCATGTAACCTATGTCCCCGAACGAGTGTAAACCATGTCTCCGGTCCATACACTCATCCCCTGGCCCCTTCTCCCCCGCGCGCGCGGGGGAGAAGGGGAAAAGCTAACGGGGAGGTGCGCGGCGGCTGCGCCGCCGCGCACCTCCCCTTAGAATCTCGCCCCCTCCCAACTTCGTTGGGAGGGGGTCGGGGGGAGGGCAACGCCGCTTTCTTGTCGAGCCAGCATGCGTGGCAAGCACCAGGGGGGCCAGTTCATAGCAAGCCGGCAATGGAAAGTACCCGCCCAAAGCCAAAATGAGAATTGCTGAGCGCGCGGGCTTGTCAGCGACTTACTGTTTATGCTAATATAGTGTGGCAGGAGCAACGGAGCTTCAAACTCATACTGGAAGGGAATACGCCATGTTCAACGCTTCCGGCAACCGCAACATGCTCATCGCCGGCGCAGTCGGCGGTATCGCCGGATTGCTGATTGGCTTAATCTTTGCGTGGATGATCTGGCCGGTCAGTTACAATCCGGGGTACCCGCCCACACTCGCCCAGAAATACAAGGATGACTACGTGCAGATGGCGGCCGACTCGTACGCCATCGATCAGAACAAGGCGACCGCGCAGGCGCGCTTGAAGGGCTTGGAAAGCGAACTCCCGGACATCTTCGGGCGGCTGAAGGCACAGGCGCAAGCCGACCGGCAAGACGTTCGCGCGGCGCGCGTGCAGAAGACGGCCGACGACCTCGGCGTCAAGATCACCAGTGCCCCGGCGACCGCCGACGGCGGCGGATTCCCGCTACAGATAGTGCTGGGACTGGTGTTGTTGATGGTCGGTGGGGCTGGCATCGCGTTCTGGCTGTACCTGCGCCGCCAGGCGCCGCCCGCGCCATCGGCGCCCTCCCCGCGTGTCGAGCGCGAGACGGCCGCCACAGCCACCATGCAGGCCCCGATGACCGTTACGGCTGAAGCGCCCGCCCCGGCGATCTTCAAGCCGGCCGCGGTCGCGCCCGTTTCGATCCCCGCCCGTCGCGATGCCGGCGAGCCGCCGCCCGGTCACTTCGTCACGACATACAAGCTCGGCGATGACGGCTACGACACATCATTCAGCATCGAAACGCCGGCCGGCGACTTCGTCGGCGAATGCGGCGTCGGCATCTCCGACACCGTCGGCGACGGTCCGCAAAAAGTGACGGCCTTCGAGGTCTGGCTGTTCGACAAGAACGATATCAAGACGGTCACCAAGGTGCTGATGAGCGACTACGCCTTTAACAACGAAGCGATCCGCAAGAAGCTGCTGGCACGCGGCGATGCGGTGCTCGTGACGCCCGGCCAGGAGCTCGTGCTCGAGACGGAGGCATTGAGTGTGCGCGCGGTCGTGACCGATTTCGGTTACGGCTCCGGCGGCGCACCCGCCAGCTTCTTCGCACGTCTCTCGATGGAGTTGGCGCCGACGATCAAGGGCGCATAGGCGTAACCTGTGCCATGAATGACCCGCATCCGCCCTTCGGATGCGGGTTTCTTTTCTGGGGGCGCTATGCCCTGGAGCTATATTAATGACGCGTGCGTTATTCATCAACCTTTCTCGCAACGACGCGTTCCAGCGCTTCGTGATCCGTTTTCCGCTCTCCCGGCGCGTCTCCCGCCGGTTCGTCGCCGGCGAGACACTCGCCGAGGCGGTGGCGGCCATTCAGCGACTGAACGCTAAAGGCCTGTTGGCCACGTTTGACCATCTGGGCGAAAACGTCAAGAGCGCCGGCGAGGCGCGCGCGGCCGCCGACGCGTACACGGGGATGTTGGACGCCATCGAGCAAAACAAGCTGCGCTCAAACGTATCGCTCAAACCGACCCACATGGGGCTCGATTTCGGCGATGACGTCTGCCTCGGCAACATCAAGCGTGTGGCGGCCCACGCCCGCCACACCGGCAACTTCGTGCGTATTGACATGGAAGGCTCGCCATACACGCAGCGCACGCTCGACCTGTATCGCGCGCTGCGCGCGGACGGCGCTGACAACGTCGGTATCGTCATCCAGGCGTACCTGTTTCGCTCGGCCGACGATATTGCAGCGCTGGCCGCGATGGGCGCGCGCGTGCGATTGTTCAAATGCGCGTACAAGGAACCTGACCATATCGCCTTTCCGCGCAAGGCCAATGTCGACGCCAGCTTCCGGAACCTGATCTCTGCGCTCTGGTCGCCGGAGGCGCTCGCCGCCGGCGCTCACGCCGCGCTCGCCACGCACGACGAGCGGATCATTGCGTGGGCCATTGACGAAGCCGCGAAACGCGGCGTGGCGAAAGACCGCTTCGAGTTCCAGATGCTGTACGGCATCCGCCGCGAGCGCCAGGAGCAACTGGCGCGCGACGGCTACACCGTGCGTGTGTATGTGCCGTACGGCACACAGTGGTACCCGTACTTCATGCGCCGCCTGGCCGAGCGCCCGGCCAACGTGCTGTTCCTGATCAAGAACCTATTCGAGAAGTAGGACGCCTCCGGTATGCACGTTCTGAACTCCCGCGTCATGCGCCACACGACGGCCTGGTGCGCGGTGCTCATGCTGTTGAGCGCCGCCGCAGCGCAGCCCGCCGATGCCGCCGAGGGGTACTACAACGGCCTCAAGTTGCCATACATCGCCGGCGCCGCGCGCATTGTGGTGCGCACCACCAGTCACGGCCCCGGCCGGCACGCGGTCGACTTCGGCCTGATCTACGAGCCGGTGCTTGCCATGTATGGCGGGCGGGTTGTGGTCGCCTCGCAGAGCGTCAACGAGGGGCGCTATGTGGTCATCGATCACGGCGATGGCTACTGCGCGAACTACCTGCACTTCGACAAGGTGCAGGTGAGGGCCGGGCAGCGCGTCCAGCAGGGCGAAGTGCTCGGCATATCCGGCAACACCGGCAAGTCGACCGGGCCGCACCTGCACGCTGCCGTCTTCCGCAAAGTGACCGCCTCCTGCACCGGGGCGGGGGCGGGTACCGAGGTAATGCTGCTGTTTGACGAGTTCCCATCGCGCGAATTGCGCGCCGGCGACTGGATCGTGTCACGCAACGGCCGCCCGACCGCCCCGTACTACCCCTCGGTGGATATCGCCGCCAGCGATTCGCTGCTGGTCAAGTGGAACGACTACTCCAACAACGAGGATGGATTCAAGATCGAGCGGCGCACGGGTGCCAAAGGTGCATGGGCGCAGGTCGGCACGGTTGGGGAGAACGCGACCAACCTGCGCGATGCCGGCCTGGCGCCGAGCACGCAGTTCTGCTATCGCATGCGCGCCTTCAATCGCGCCGGCGACTCGACGTATTCGAACATTACCTGCGCGTCGACCCTGGCTCGCGGCAGCGCGCCGGTCGTGTTGGCGCCCCCCACGGCGCCGCAATCGCCGCCCGCAGCCGGCCCGCTGTCGCCTGCGCCCGGAGCTGAGGCGTTGGATACAGCGGACAGCGCACCAGGCGGCGAGGCGTTCATCTACAATGGGTTGCTCGGATTGCGAATCCTGATGCAACAGATCGGTCTGCTGTCGGCGCTGCCCGACGAGAACGACGGGGAGTAGGTTTGGCCCGGGCGGCAATCAAGTCTTTGCATGGTTTGCCCGCACCAGACAGATATGCTATCCTCCCGCACCATGAATAACGAACTGTTCTCCCTCAAAGACAAAACAGCGATCATCACTGGCGCGTCCAAAGGCATCGGCGAGTCGATCGCGCGCGGCTTCGCGAAGGCCGGCGCGCGCGTCGTCGTCAGCAGCCGCAAGCAGGACGCGGTGGACGATGTGGCGCGCCAGATCAACGCGGCCGGCGGCGTCGCCATCGGTGTCGCGGCGCACATGGGCGAGCCCGGCGCTATCAGCGCGCTCATCGACGCAACGGTTGCGCACTTCGGGGGCGTCGACGTTCTCGTCAACAACGCGGCGATCAACCCGCAGTTCGGCCAGAGCATGGACATGGATTTCGGCGTGCTCGACAAGATGCTCGATGTCAACGTGCGCGGCTACTTCCTGGCGGCGCAGCAATGCGCGCCGCACATGCGCCGGCGCGGCGGCGGCTCGATCATCAATGTCGCCAGCATTGCCGGCCTCGAACCGATGACCGGCGGCGGGTTCTACTCCATGACCAAGGCCGCCGTGCTGATGATGACGCGTGTGCTGGCAAAGGAGCTTGGCCCCGACAAGATCCGCGTCAACGCCATCGCCCCCGGCGTCATCCGCACCAAGTTCAGCTATGTGCTGTGGAACACGCCGCAGATCCACGAGCGCGTAGCCGGCAGCGCCGCCCTGCGGCGCATCGGCGAGCCGGACGAACTGATCGGCACCGCGCTCTATCTGGCGTCGGATGCATCGTCGTTCACCACCGGCGCGACGATCGTCGTCGACGGCGGTTAGCGCCGTGTTGATTTTTGACATTAGTCCGGTTACGCCTATAATCTCGCATACAGGCTGTGACGGAGACGAGTAGCGCGCGGCAGCCGCTGTCCAGAGAGCGGGCGGATCGGTGAAACGCCTGCACAGCGGTCGCGCTGCGAAGACACTCCCGAGCTTCGAGCTAGTTGCTAGCAGCTAGTCGCTAGTCACTAGTCGACGGGAATCGCAATCCCGTTATAGATTGCGCCAGCCAAGCGGCTGGACGAAGGCCCGGCACGATCACCGGGCAAATGAGGGTGGCACCACGACGAAACTCGTCCCTTTCCGGGGCGAGTTTATTTTTTGCCTGCACGCTGGCAGGCTCACCGGAGGCACTCTATGCTCAAATCGATTAACTGCGGGGCCGTTCGCGCGGAACACGCGGGCCAGACCGTAACGCTGGCCGGCTGGGTCAACCGCCGCCGCGATCATGGCGGACTGATCTTTATCGATCTGCGCGACCGCGACGGGATCGTACAAGTCGTATTCAACGAGCAAGAGAACCCCGACGCGTTCAAGATCGCCCAGGGCGCCAAGCCGGAATACGTCCTGCAGATCAAAGGCGCCGTCCGTGCGCGGTCGGCCGAGATGATCAACCGCAACATCGCTTCCGGCGAAATCGAGATCGTCGCGCAGAGCATCCGCGTCCTCAACGAATCGAAGACGCCTCCGGTCCCGACAACCGACGATGTGCCGACGACCGACGAGAACATGCGCTTGCGCTACCGCTTCCTGGACCTGCGGCGGCCCAAACTGCAGCGCAACCTGTTACTGCGGCATCAAATCCTGATGTTCATCCGCAACTATCTGACGCAGCGCGGCTTCGTCGAGATCGAGACGCCGCTGCTGTTCAAGTCGACGCCGGAAGGCGCGCGCGAGTTCCTCGTGCCGAGCCGCCTGCAGCCGGGCAAGTTCTACGCGCTGCCGCAGTCGCCGCAGCAACTCAAGCAACTGCTGATGGTCGCCGGCATGGAGCGCTACTTCCAGATCGCGCGCTGCATGCGCGACGAGGCGTCGCGCGCCGACCGCCAGCCGGAGTTCACGCAACTCGACATGGAGATCTCGTTCGTGGAGCGCGAGGACGTGCTTCAGTTGATCGAGACGATGTTCACGCAGCTCGTCGAGACGGTCGCGCCGGACAAGCGTTTCGTGCAGAAACCGTGGCCGCGTTTTACTTACGCCGAGGCGATCGAGCGATTCGGGGACGATAAGTTCGACATCCGCTTCGGGATGGAATTGCAGAACGTGACCGCGCTCGCCAAAGGCGCGGGCTTCCGCGTATTTGACGACGCCGAGCAGGTCAAGGCAATCGTCGTGCCGGGCTGCGCCCACTACAGCCGCAAGCAGCTCGACGAACTGACCAACTACGTCAAAGACTTCGGCGCGAAGGGACTGGCATACGCAGCGGTGCTGGAAACCGAAGTGCGCTCGTCGTTCGGCAAGCTGATCGCGCCGGAGAAGATGCAGGCGATCCTGTCGGCGCTCGGCGCAAAGACGGGCGATCTCGCGCTATTCGTTGCGGACAAGCCGGTGATCGTTGCGACCGCGCTCGGCCGCCTGCGCGTGGAAATGGCCGATCGGCTCAAAATGCGCGACGAGAAACTGCTTGGCTTCTGCTGGGTCATCGACTTCCCGCTGTTCAAGTGGAACGACGAGGATCACCGCTTCGAACCGAGCCACCACATCTTCACGTCGCCGCTGCCAGAGGACATCCCGCTGCTGGACACTGAGCCGGCGAAGGCGCGCGGCGCGCAGTACGACCTGGTGTGCAACAACTACGAGGTCGGCGGCGGCTCGATCCGAATCCACGAGCGCGCGCTGCAGGAGAAGCTGTTTGACTTGATCTCGATGCCGCGCGACGTGGCCAAGGACCGCTTCGGTCACATGCTCGAAGCGTTCGAGTACGGCACGCCACCGCACGGCGGCATCGCGCCCGGCATCGACCGGCTGACGATGGTGCTGGCCGGCGAGCCGAACCTGCGCGAGGTGATGGCGTTCCCAAAGACGCAGAACTTCGCCGACTTGTTCCTGGGCGCGCCGTCGACGGTCACGCAGCAGCAACTGGACGAGCTCAAGATCAAGCTGGTGGTCGAGGAGTAGTGGCGCCCGCGCGACGTTCTTGCCACGCGCCATGTCCTGTGCTACCATGGGTATGAACAGCCCTACTGTGTGCGTGATGCTCTACCAAAGTTTTGAGCCAACACGTTTCGTGAGGGAACCGATCTCAGCCCGGTGATGCCCCTGCGGGGGCAGACCCGGACGGTAGGTGCCCACCTGCGTTCTCGCAGGTTCAAAACTTTCGGGCACACGGCATGGTGGGGCGAATTTGCAAGCCAAAGCCAGCGAGCAGTCGCTGGCTTTTTCGTTTTGGTGACTACTCATGTTGTGCGCCGAGACCTAACAGGTTTTGCAAACCTGTTAGGTCTGCCCAGCACGACCATTCGTCAACTTTTTCGCTGGGCCACTGCGCCCCGCCCCTGTGCTATAATCGAGTCCATGCCCACGTACAGCGAACATATCATCCTGACCGGCCACATCGTCGACTCGCTCATCCTCGCGCGAGTGATGGACCGCATCATGGATAATGGCGGCAACTTCGAAGTCGAGAACATCAGCATCGGCCGCCACAAGGACGAGACGAGCTTCGCCCAACTGAAGGTCTACAGCGACGACTACGACACGCTGCGGCGCATCGTCGGCATCGTGCAGTCGCTCGGTGCGGAGCTGTTGCACGGCGGCGATGTCGTGACCGCCCCGGCGCCCGCCGACGGCGTGCTGCCCGACGAGTTCTACTCGACGACGAACCTCGTCACCCAGGTGCGTATCGCCGGCGAGTGGATCGATGTGCAGAACATCGAGATGGACGTCATGATCGTCGTCGATCGCGCCGCGCGCGCAGCCCGCTGCGTGCCGATCAACGAGATCAAGGCGGGCGAACCGGTCGCCATCGGTCACGACGGCATACGGGTACACCCGCTCGAGCGCTCGCGCGAGGCCGAGATCTTTTCGTTCATGGGCAGCGAGGTCTCCTCGGAGAAGCCGAAGCGGCTCGTCATCAAGCAGATTGCGCGCGAGATGCGCGCCATCCGCGAGCGCGGCGGGCGCATCGTGCTTGTCGCCGGGCCGGCCATCGTGCACAGCGGCGCCGGGCCCAGCCTGGCTGCGCTCGTGCGCGCCGGGTACATCTCGGAGCTGTTCGGCGGCAACGCGATCGCCACGCACGACATTGAGAGCGCGCTGCTCGGCACCTCGCTCGGCGTCGATCTGAAGACCGGCCTGCCGGTCGAAGGCGGCCACAAGAACCACGTGCGTGCCATCAATACGGTCCGGCAGCACGGCTCGATCCGCGCCGCCGTCGAGGCCGGCGTGATCACCAGCGGTATCATGTACGAGTGCGTGAAGCACAACATCCCGTACGTGCTGACCGGCTCGATCCGCGACGACGGCCCCCTGCCCGATGTGATTGCCGACATGGGCGAGGCGCAGCGCCGTATGCGCGAGGGCGTGCGCGGGGTGCAGATGTGCCTGATGGTCGCCACGATGCTGCACTCCATCGCCACCGGCAACCTGCTGCCGGCGCACGTCAAGGTCGTTGCCGTAGACATCAACCCGGCCGTCGTGACCAAGCTCGCCGATCGCGGCTCGTTCCAGGCGGTCGGTTTGGTGACCGATGCCGAACTATTCCTGAGCCAACTGGTCGAAGAACTCGATCTGCCCGTCTGATCCCCATGCCCCACGACGTCATTGTGATTGGCGCCGGCCCGGCCGGCGCAGCGGCCGCCCGGCGGCTAGCCCAGCGCGGCCTGAGCGTGCTCATCCTCGAGCGCTACCGGCTGCCGCGCTACAAGCCGTGCGGCGGCGGCCTGACGCACAAGGTCTTCGAGCGGCTGGACTTCGATATCGCGCCGGTCGTCGAGGCGCGCACGCACCGCTTCGTGCTGTCCTACGACAGCGAGACGCCTTTCAGCCGGCGACGCGACGCGCCGGCCGCGACGATGGTCATGCGCGACCGCTTTGATGCCCTGCTGACGCAGAAAGCGGTCGAAGCCGGAGCGCAGTTGCAGGACGGCGTGATCGTCGACCGTGTCGAACCGGACGACGACGGCGTGACCGTGCGGACCAAGGCGGACGCCTTCCGCGCCCGCTTCGTCGTCGGCGCCGACGGCGTCAACGGCATTACCGCGCGGGCCGCGGGTCTCATGGCCGGGCGTCACGACGGCGCGGCGCTGGAAGCCGAAATCCAGGTGCCCTCGGCGGTCATGGATCGCTGGCACGACGCATTGTTGTTCGACTTCGGCTCCATCCCGTGGGGCTACGCCTGGATCTTCCCGAAGGCTGAGCATCTGTCGATTGGCGTAGGCACCTATTACGCCAGCAGCAAGCTCAAATTGCGCGACTACCTCGACCGCTTTATGGAGCGCCAGCCCGACTTGCGCGGCCCACTGACCATGAAGGGGCATCGGGTACCGCTGGGTGGCCGCTTCGAGCGACTGCACGCCGGTCGCATCGTTCTGGCGGGTGACGCCGCGGCCACCGTCGACCCGTTCATCGGCGAGGGCATTTCGTATGCCATCCACAGCGGCCAGATTGCCGCCGAGGAGATCGCCGCCGCCGCCGCGCGCGGCGATGCCAACCTCGCGCAGCACACACGGCGCGTCAATCGCGAAATCCACGCCAACTTCCGCCTCGCCCGCATCGTGACGCAGTTCTATTATCGCTTTCCGCGCCAGTGCTTCAACCTGTTTGTGCCCGACGACGGGACGGTCAGCCGGACGCTCAGCATCTTCGAAGGCACGAGCAGCTACCGCAAACTGCTCCTCACCGTCATGACCGCCGCGCCGCGCCTGGCGATTAGCCGGTTGCTGAAGCGCGCGTCCGCATAGGATTATCGTCATGCAGATCGAACTGATCGTCACCGGGCCTATCCAGGAGAACTGCTACATCGTCATGGACGAGGCAACCCACGCCGCCATCATTGTCGATCCGGGCGATGACGCGCCCGAGATCATCGCCGCCGTCTCACGCATGGGCGCACAGCCGACTGCCATCGTGAACACGCACTGCCACTTCGACCACGTCGGCGCGGTCGAGGCGGTGCGGCGCGCGTACGGCATTCCGTTCTACATTCACCCGAAAGACCAGGCGATGCTCGAGCGCGCCTCGGAAAGCGCCGCGCGCTTCGGCATGCCGATGGAACAGCCGCGCGTGGACCGCTTCATCCGCGAAGGCGAAACGGTTCCGGTCGGCGCGCACTCGTTGGCCGTGCGGTTCACACCCGGCCACTGCCCCGGCCATGTCATTCTCGTCGGCGATGGTTTTGCGCTGGCCGGCGATGTCCTGTTTGCCGGCAGCGTCGGCCGCACCGATTTGCCCGGCACCAGTTGGACCGAACTGGCGAACTCCATCCAGAATCAGGTTCTGACGCTGCCAGACGACACCGTGGTCTATCCGGGACACGGCCCCCATACGACCATCGGGCGCGAGCGGCTTACGAACCCGTTCCTGCAAGGACTCTGACATGCCGCCATCCGTCCCGTCCGCCATTGATGCGTTCCTGCACAGGCACGGCCTGCGCAACAGCAAGATCGTCGTCGGCGTGTCCGGCGGCGCGGATTCCATTGCGCTGATGCAGGGCTTGCTGGCCGTGCGCGCAACTCATGGCCTGCGACTGCACGCCGCGCACCTCAACCACCAGTTGCGCGGCCGCGAGTCGGAGCACGACGCGCTCCAGGTCGAGCAGTGGATGCGCGAGTGGAACGTGCCGCTGGCGATCGAGTCGCATGATGTCGCGTCGTTTGCGAAAGCGCGGAAGATCTCCATGGAAGAGGCCGCGCGCATGGTGCGCTACGGCTTCCTGTCGCAGGTGGCCGAGCGAGAAGGGGCGCAGGTCGTCGCCGTGGCCCACAACGCCGACGACCAGGTTGAGACCATCGTCATGCACTTCTTGCGCGGGGCCGGGTTGGCCGGCCTGCGCGGCATGCCCGAAGTCGCCAGCCATCCGCTGCACCCGCCGCTGCGTCTGGTTCGCCCGCTGCTCGCTGTGCCGCGCACCGCAATCGCCGCGTACGTTCAGTCGTGCGGCATCACGCCGCGTGAAGACACGACCAACGCCGACACCCGCTACCTGCGCAACCGCCTGCGCCACGAGTTGTTGCCGCTGCTCGAATCGTACAACCCCAACCTGCGCGCCGTGTTGCGGCAGAATGCCCGCTTGATTGGCGATGATTATGAATACGTGGCGCAGCGCGCGCGGGGCGCATGGACGCGCACCGTGCTCGACGAAACGGCCGACAGCGTTGCCTTCTCGATTGGCGGCTGGCGACAACTGCAGCCCAGCCTCAAGCGCGCCATGGTACGGCAGGCGGTCGCCCGCCTGCGCCCGGAACTGCGCACCCTGAGCGCCGTGCACGTCGAGGACGCGCTGCATGTCGCGGACGCCGGGCACAGCGGGTCGCGCGCGTCGCTGCCCGCCGGTCTGTGGCTGTTCCGCGACTTCGACGCCATCGTGATCGCGCCGAAGCTGGTGCAACCGGATATGCCGGGCGCGACGGCACACGCTGTTCAGTTGAAACGCGCCGGCAGGACACCGCTGGCGCACGGCTGGCACGTCGAAGCGCACTTGATGACGCGCGAGCATCTGCCGGCAGACGCCCTGCAAGGCATCGACCCGTATGAGGCGTTCCTGGATGCCGACCAGGCCGGCGAGCACCTGACCGTGCGCGCGCGCGCCGCATCCGACTACTTTCGCCCGTACGGGCTGGGCGGGCACGGCAAACCGCTGCGGCGGTTCCTGATCGATGCGAAGATGCCGGTGGCCTGGCGCGATCGCGCGCCGCTCGTCGTCGGCGCGGACGGCGCCGTGCTCTGGGTCGTTGGCTGGCGCATCGCCGATCCTGCCTGCATAAAGCCCGACACGCGTCACGTGCTGCATCTCCGCTTTGTCAAGTCCGACTACCCGCATCACGAGTGAAAGCGAGGCCAACCATGGAAGTCGACCGCGACGTAGCCGAAGTGCTCGTCACCAGCGAGCAGTTGAAAACCCGGATCGCCGAGCTCGGCGCACAGGTCACACACGACTATGCGGGGCAGAACCCGGTGCTGGTCTGTGTGCTGCGCGGCGCCGTCCTTTTTGTTGCCGACCTGATGCGCAGCCTCGACATGCACTTCGACGTGGACTTCATGTCCGTATCGTCCTACGGCGGCAAGAACACGCAGTCGACCGGCGTCGTGCGTATCCTAATGGACCTCGGCACCAATATCGAGAACCGCCCGGTGCTGATCGTGGAGGACATCATCGACACGGGCCGCACGCTCGCGTACATGATGACAAACCTACAGACGCGCCGCCCCGCATCGATCAAGGTCTGTGCGCTGCTCGACAAGCCGACGCGCCGGCAGGTCTACGTGCCGATCGCGTACCTCGGTTTCGAGATTCCCGACAAGTTCGTGGTCGGCTACGGGCTCGATTTCAACGAGCACTACCGGAACCTGCCCTATGTCGGCGTGCTGAAGCCGGAACTCTACGCCTGATGGTCTTGCTGGTCGCGCTGCTGCTGGCGTTCCTGGCCCAGAACCTGCTGACGCCGTATGCGCCCGATTTCGCGGGCGTGTGCGGCGTCTTGCTTGTGCTGGCGCTCTGCATGCCGCGCGCCCGCGCGCCCGTGCGTAATACGGGCGGGTGGCTGGCAGCGCTAGTGGTTCTGCTGGTAGCGCTGTGGCAGTTCGTACCCCGGCCGGTCGCCGCCATGGTGCTGTTTGCGGTGGCAACCGTGCTGTTCGTACGCGAGACGCGCACATCCGCGCCGGAACTGGCCGCCCCGCCGGCGCCGGTGCGTTACCGGACGTTGGAAGCGGTTGCCGTCGCGCTGATCATCGCAGTGTCCGCCGTCCTCTGCATATACGACAATGCGCACATCCAGCCCGGCCTGCACGGCGACGAGGCCGAGTCCGGTATTGAAGCGCGTCACCTGAACGAGGGACGGTACGGCGATCTGATCGGCGTCGGCTGGTACGATCAGCCGCTCGCGTCGTTCGTGATCCAGGCCGCCGGCCTGCGCCTGTTTGGCGACAACGTCAGCGGCCTGCGCACGACGTCGGCGGTCGTCAGCCTGCTGACTTTGCCGCTGGTCTACCTCCTTGCGCGCCGCATGTTCGGCCGCCGGGTGGCGCTGCTGGCCTTGCTACTGATGGCCACCGCCGCGTGGTTCATCGGCTACGCGCGCATCGGCATCAACTACAACCAGACGACATTCCTACAGGTGATCGCCGTCCTCTCCTTCTGGGAAGGCTGGCAGCGGCGCAGTTGGCTTTGGTACCTGATGAGCGGCATCGCGGTTGGACTGGGTCTGTACCTATATTTTGCCTCGCGCCTGGTGCCGATCCTACTCGGCGCGTGGGCGGCGTTCCGCTGGTCGGCAACGCGCATTCGCGGGCTGCGGTCGTCGCCAGACGGCGCGATCGCGCCGCCTGCGATTCGCCACCTGGTCGTCTGGGCCGCCGCGCTGCTGATCATCTTCGCACCGATGGGCGAGTTCTTCTACCAGCATGCCGCAGAGTTCAACTCGCGGGCGGCCTTCGTGTTCCTGTTCAGCGACAGCCAGTGGAACACGCGCGAGGAGAAGCTCCAGACCTATACCGGCACCACCGATGTGCCGTCGGCGCTGGCCGTGCAGGTCCAGCGGTACGTGGCGCTATTCAACTTTGGCGGCGCGCGTGACGGCCAGTACGGCAATACGCTATCGCTGCTCGACTACTACACGGCCGTCATGTTCGTGCTGGGGCTTGGGCTCGCCATCTATCGCGCGCGCGACCCGCGCTTCATGCTGCTGCTCATGTGGCTGGTGCTGACGGTTTTCGTCGGCGGCGTGCTCACGATCGAAGCACCGTTTACGCCGCGCCTGGTCGGCCTGATGCCGGTGCCGTTCATGCTGGCGGCCGTTGCGCTCGACCGGCTGATCGCCCATCTACAGCCCCGGTTTGCCCAGCCTGTTCAACCTACTCCTTTGCTGCCTGCCCGACTTCAGGCCGGGCTGGCGCGCCTGACCCCATTCATGCCTGCTGCTGCCGTGGTGCTCCTGCTGACCGGCAGCATCTACTTCAACTACTGGTCGTATTTCGAGCGATACATTCACTCGATTGACGGCTGGGCGCAGCGCGAGCCGGCCACCGTGGTCGCGAATTACGCAGTGGCGATGGGGCCGAGCGAAACGCTTTACGTCCTCAGCGCGCCCGAACTGTACGTGTGGCATGGCACTATTCGCTTTCTGGCGCCCAGCCTGCGCGGGTTCGATCTGCTCAACCCGGACTACGACCTGCCGATCCGCGACCCTGCAACCCAAAACGCATCGTTTGTGATGCTGCCGGGACATCTCCAATGGCTGGAAAACCTTAAGCTCTACTATCCCCACGGCGTCGTCCGCGAGTACACTCGGCCCTGGGGCGAGGCGTGGTTCACCATCTACGAAGTACCCGCGGAGGATATTGCGGCCAAGCGATAAAGCGCAGCGAAGGGCACCGGCGCAACGCAGGGCTTTTCCAAAGTCCAAGCGTGTGCTGCCCTATCCCTACCATCCCCCATTCGCAACTGCGGCGAACAGGGGAAGGCGTCAATTCCCTCGCCTGCGACGCCGGCGATGCGGCGGGGCGTCGGGCCCCGCCGCGCTTATCGGTCAGCGGCGCGAAGCCGCTGACCAGCGCGTCGCGGGAGAGGGTTAGGGAGAGGGCAAATCCGACGTTGAAGAGACTCTACGGCGCAACGCCGTGGCATGGTATTCTTATGAGTATGGGAATACGCAGAACAACCATAGGGGGCACAACTGGTGACGACATTACTTGATCGGATCACCATTGACCCGGCCATTAGCCTCGGCAAACCGACCATTCGCGGCCTGCGCTACCCGGTCGAATCAATACTCGAACTGCTCAGTTCCGGCATGAGCACCGAGGAGATTCTGGCCGATTACGAGGACCTCGAACGGGATGACATCCTCGCGGCCCTGGCGTTCGATGCGCGGCCGAGTCAGATCAAACGCATCAGCGCTTGAAACATACAATTGCGTCGAATTGACCCGCGTAAGTCCGATAGTTCATCGCTAAACACACGAGGCGCTTTACGGAGCTGACCTTCAACCGCCCCTGCGGCAAGGCGTGGTTCACTATCTGCGAGGCGTCCGCGGAGGATATTGCGGCCAAGCGTTGAAACACAGATCGCCATCGAGCAAGCTCGGTGGCGATCTGTCTTTTTTGTCGCGACCATCGCGGTCGCTATCCCGCTGCGCGTGCAAACCGCGCCGGTGAGAAGCGCGCCGCATCCGGGTTGACCGGCTTGCCGGTTGCCCAGTCGCGCACGCACTCGGCGGTAACCGGCGCCAGCAGAATGCCGTTTCGGAAATGCCCCGCCGCGGCAATCAGCCCCTCGTAGCCGGGCACAGGTCCTAGCACCGGCTGGTCATCGGCCGACCGTGGGCGCAAGCCAGCCCACGTCTCAATCACCGTCGCGTCCGTCAGCGCCGGCACCAGGCCGATCGCGCCGGCGACGAGTTCGTCAATCGCTTTGTCGCTGACCTGCTTGTCGAACCCGGCATCCTCGACCGTTGCGCCGATCAGCACGCGATTGCCGTGGCGCGGCACCACATACCCGGCATGGCTGTCCAGTACGCGCGTTACACGGAAATCCGGAATCTTCGCACAATCCAGCAGCAGCGCCTGGCCCTTGGCGGGGCCAACCGGCACCGCTGCTCCAACTAACTGGCTGCACCATGCGCCCGCGGCGAGGACGACCAGCGGCGCACGCTTGAGTTCACCGCCCACCTGCACCCCGCTCACCCGGCCGCCACCGATCTCGATCGATGATACCGGCGTGTTCGGGTGAATATGGACGCCGGCCTGGGTGGCCGCCATCACCAGCGCACTGGCCAACCGCCAGTTGTCCACGACGCCCGACGCCGAATAGATCACCGCGCCGGCCACCGACGGCGCCAGGTGCGGCTCCAGGCCGTGCGCTTCCTGGCGCGAAACCACGCGCACGGGCACGCCCGCCTCAGTCTGCGTGTGGCTCGATGCAGCGAGTTCGGCCATCTCGGCGTCGTTCATGGCCGCATACAGCATACCTTCGTGCTCGAATGCAATATCGATGCGGGTAGCGCGCTTCAGTTCCGCCGCCAGCGGCGCGTAGAGCGCCAGGCTGGCCTGCATCAACCGCACCAGTTCTGGCGGCCGACCCGCTGCCGCCGACGGCGACAGTACGCCGAGACCCGCCCATGACGCTTCGGTGAACGGGTCGCTCTTCTCAAAAACCTCCACGGACAGTCCGGCCTGGGCCATCCGCAGGGCCGACAGCAGACCGATGACCCCGCCGCCGACAACGATGACGTCGCTCATGATCGTGCTCCGTTTCGCGCCATGTGGCGCCATTAGCGCAGCTTGCGCACGGCCCGGTCAATGCGGTCGAGCGCCTCTTCAATGGCCTCAACCGACTGCGCATACGCAAAACGCAGGTAACCCGCCCCCATGTCGCCAAAGCCATCGCCACGCAGGCAGGCAACGTGCGCTTCCTGAAGCAGATAGCGCGCCACCTCGTCGGAGCTTTTGCCGGTGCCCTCGACGTTCGGGAACGCATAGAACGCGCCGGCTGGCATCGCGCAACGCAGGCCGGGGATCGAGTTCAGTCCACTTACAATCACGTCGCGGCGGCGGCGGAACGAGGCCACCATTCTCTCGACGTCGTCCTGCCGCCCCTTGATCGCCTCCAGGCCGGCCAGTTGCGTGAACGTGGCGACACACGAGTTGGAGTTGGTCTGCAACTTCGTCACCGCATCGGCCAGCCAGACCGGCATCACGCCGTAACCGAGCCGCCAGCCCGTCATGGCGTACGCCTTGGAGAAGCCGTCAAGCACGATGGTGCGCTCGGCCATGCCGGGCAGCGAGGCGATGCTGAGGTGCGTGCCGTCGTAGATGATGCGCTCGTAGATCTCGTCGGACAGCACCATGCAGTCGTATTGCTGCGCAGCCTCGGCGATAACTTCAAGCTCATCGCGCGTCAGCACCGTGCCGGTCGGGTTGTGCGGTGAATTTAGGATAATCAGCCGGGTGCGCGGCGTTACCGTGGCGCGGAACTCGTCCGGATCAAAGCGCCAGCCGTTCGACCCGCGCAGGCGCATCGGCCTGGCGCTCGCGCCCAGGAAGTTGGCCATCGAGGCATAGATCGGGAAGCCCGGATCGGGGTAGATGACCTCGTCGCCTTCCTCCAGCAGCGCCGTCATCACAAAGTACATGATCGGCTTGGCGCCCGGCACCACGACGACGTTTTCGGATCCAGCCTTGATCTTCCGGCTGGCTGCGATGTGTGCGGCAATCGCCTCGCGTAATTCCGGCAGCCCCGCCGAAGGCGCGTAGTGCGTGTAGCCACCGCGCAGCGCCTGCACGCCCGCCTCCACGACGTTGATCGGCGTGTCGAAGTCCGGCTCGCCGATCTCCATATGGATGACGTTATGGCCGAGCGCCTCAATCGCCCGGGCGCGCTGCAACACCTCAAATGCGCCTTCGGTGCCCAGGCGCGCCATGCGATTTGCAAGCTTCATTCGACGACCTCCAGAAACGGAGTTGGGACGCTATGCGGCGCGCCACGCCTGCGCCGCCGAAAACGCGGCCAGCGCGCCGAACGCCGCCAGCGCGAGCCAGAAGCCCGGTCCGAGCTCCGGCGCGCGGCGATAGATCTCGTCAATCGACGGCTTCAACTGCAAGAACTGGGTGGCGGGCGCCAACCCGCCGAAAACGAACAGCAGGGCCAGCACCAACGACCGGATGCGCGGCGCCACACGACGCCACAACGGCGTCACGGCAATCATCGCGGCGACAATGACGCTGAGCCGCAGTTGAGTCTGAAACTCTCCAGCTTCGAGGACATTGAAGACCGACGGTGTCAACGGCAGCGCGACGGCGAGACCGCGAACGCACCAGCGCAGCCCGGCGGGCACATCGCGTGCGGTCGCCATCCATGCGGCCAGGGCAAGTCCGAGCACAAGCAGCGGCATGTAGAATGCTTCACGCCAGACCGACAGTTCGCCTGCGCGCACCTGCGGCATGAACTTGGGGAACTCCGCGAAGTCCACCGCGGCAATCGAAAGCCCGGCCGTCGGATGCGCCACCCAGGCAAGCCAATAGCTGGCAAGCGCAAGGCACATGGCGACGACATTAGCCGAGGCAAGCGCGGCGCGTCTCACACAGATTCCCCGAGCACCGCGTGGATCTCCGTGTCTTCGCGCGTCATCTCTGCGCCAAAGCGCTCCATGAATGCGCTGCGGCGCAGGCGCAGGGCCATCGGCGCGACCGCGCGCACATCGTCCGGCCCGGCCTCGGCGCGCCCGTCGGCGGCGGCGCGCGCGCGCGCCGCTTCGAACATGGTGAACTCGGCGCGATGCGACGCGATGGCGAGTTTCTGCACGAGATGGATGCCGAGCTGGCCCGCGTCCGCCGACAACTCGATGGCGGGCAGGCGCTCGCGAGCGTCCACAATTTCCTGAGTGAGCAGCAGCGTCTCGCGCTCCCAGTGGCGTGCAAAGCCCGATGGGTCCTGCCGGAACGCGCGCACGCGCTCATAGAGCGCCAGGCGGTCGGTGGATTCCGTCAACGCGTCGACGATCACGCGCAGTCCGAAGCGATCCATGATTTGCGGGCGCAGTGCGCCTTCTTCCGGATTCATCGACCCGACGAGGATGAACCGCGCTTGAAAGGTGCCTGCTACGGGTCCGCGCCGCACGGTGTAGCGGCCCTGCGCGGCGGCATCGAGGATGACATCCACAATTGGGGCGTCGAGCAGATTCACTTCGTCCACGTACAGCAGGCTCTTGTTTGCCGCGGAGAGGATGCCCTGTTCGAGCCGGAAGTTGCCGCGCTCGAGTGCGACTTCATTGACGCGGCCCACGACGTCGGACAACCCCGCGCTGAGCGGAAGTTCGACAAAGCGCATGACGTCGGGGTATGTCAGCGCTTCCCCGCGCGCAAGTTTCTTGGCGCACTCCTCGCACACGGCATCGGGCCCGCCGCCGAACGCCATCTCCGGCTCGCAGCCCCACTGGCAGCGCGAGCGCTGCACGGTCGGCATGAGGTGCACCAGCGCGCGCGCCGCCGTCGTCTTGCCCGTGCCGCGCGGTCCGATGAGCAGCACGCCGCCCACCGCCGGGTTGATGACGCTCAGCAGCAGCGCCGTCTTCATCTCGGACTGGCCTACCAGCGCTGCGAACGGGAATGCCACGGGATCGGGCATATGGCATGCGCCGACTTACCCGCGCTCCAGGCGCTCCATCTCGCGCACGATCGTCAGTACATCGTCCTCCGGCGCCAACGTGTAAATGATCGTGGTCACGCGCCGGTTTTCCCGCGTCACGGTGATCCCGCGCCGCGCCGCCGCCGACACCGATGGCGGCTCGGTCACGCGCGAGGACGAAAACCGTACGCGGCCGCTCGTATCGACGGAGATGTCAATGGACATCGTGTCCTGTCTCGACTTGCGGCCGCGCACGCCGGCGCCGACCGTAACTTCATAGCCGGCGGCCGTGAGCCCGTCTCTGACTGCTGTGATGTTGATTGCCACTGCGTCACCTGATTGACCCGGCGTCTGCGCCGTCACGCACAGACCGCCTTGAGTTCGGCTCGCCGTTCCGGTTTCACGGCTCGGTGTGGCTCGCCTATCTGCCGAAGCGAGCCGGAACACGAGCGCGTTCAGCTGTGCATGTACCACTCATGCCGGCCCGGTGGCTGAGGTCACGTTCGACATTGTGGCTATTATAGGCGGCAACGTCACTTCGTTCAACCCGGACGGTGCGGTGATTGCCCGGATCGGCCAGACCTCACAGAGGTTGAAAACTTGCGAGGTTTTGCTGCGCGCCGTCCGCGAAGATGCTGGGAATAACGAGTGACGGATCGTCCTATAATGGGGCCACCGTGCCATCCTGCCCGGCAATGCACGATGAGCGTGATGCCGAGACCCGGCCGGGATGCTACGCCACCGCGCGATAGGCCGCCAGGAGATCCGCCGCGCCGCGCGACCATGGGAATAGCCGGGCGCGTACCAGCCCGCGCGCGATGAGGGCGGTTCGCGTACCGGCGTCCAGCACGGCGCGTCGCAAAGCATCGGCCAGCGCATCGGTATCGGACGGTGAAACCGTCAACGCCGCATCGTCGACGATCTCGGGCAAACACGGGCGATCGGAGCATACGACCGGCGTGCCGCATGCCATCGCTTCAATACAGGGGATGCCGAATCCCTCGTAGTGTGACGGCAGGCAGTACGCGGCCGCCAGCGTGTAGAGCGCAGGCAGATCATCATCGTCCACAAAACCGAGCAGGCGCACGCCGGGCGTCGAGCGCGCCGCCCTCAGAATCGGTTCATGCAGCCAGCCGGGCCGCCCCGCAATGACCAGTTCATATTCGGGCAGCGCGGCGCGCGCAAACGCGCGCATCAGGCCGACAAAGTTCTTGCGCGGCTCCAACGTCCCCAGGCCGAGCACGAACGGGCGCAGCAAGGCATATTTGGCGCGCACCGCATCGAGGCGGCTGGCATCCGTAACCGGCTGAAAGCGCTCGTCCACGCCCGCATATACCACCACAACGCGATCCGGCGGCAGGTGCAGCCATTCGCTCAGGTCAGCGCGCGTCGCCTGCGAATCGGCGACCACGCAATCGGCGCGCCGGGCCGCGCGCGGCACCGCATCCATCAGGAACGCGCGCAACGCCGGCACCGCGCCATCGGCGTAGCGCAGAAAGGTCAGGTCATGCACCGTAACTATAGCGCGCCGCGCGCGGGTCGGCGCCAGCGTGAAATTGGGCGCATGAAAGACATCCAACGGCCCGGCCCAGATCTCCACCGGCAGCGGCAACTGCGCGCGGTGCCAGGCGATCGTCAGCAGGCGTTCACTAAGCGGCAGGCGGCGCGCGCGGAAGTTCGGGCCGCACAATGCAAATGACGGCGCGTCGCGCGCCGCCAGAAGCACATACTCGTTGTTCAGGTCGAGCGCCGCCACGCCCGCCACCAGGCCTCGTGTAATTCGACCGATACCACCGCCCTGCTTGGCCGCCGAGGTATAGTCGATGCCAATACGCATTACTGGTTGAATGTCCAGAGCCGGTTAACCGCGAAGTTCCAGAATAGCACGATCAGCATGGCCAGCAGCTTGCCGATCAGCCAGTAGAATCCGAGTATGTCGGTCATCAGATACACGATGCTGAGGTTGATCAGCAGGCCGATCACCGACACGATGAAGAACTTGGACAGCGTAATGTGGTGCTGGTCGCTGTGATCCTGGTGATTATACGTCCAGAGGATATTCCAGGTGTAGTTGTTCAGCACGGCCGCGCTGAACGATATCGTGACGGCTGGGTACAGCATAATGTCCCAGGTGTCATGCCAGACAAAGAGGTGCATGACGTTGAGCAACCCGAGGTCGACGATGGCGCCGGTGGTTCCAACCACCGCAAATTTGAGGAATATCTTGACTTCGTGCAGGTTGCGCTGCACCATCGGCGGCATGCGCCGGATCAGCGGCCAGAGCAGCCGCCACAGTAAGCCGTCGCCGGCATCCGGTGTCGCGGCAGCGATGGCGTGCGATTCGTCCGTCATGATTGCCTGTCCATCCTTCCCAGCACGCCGATCAGAAACCCGAACTGGATGTTCATTGCGTGCACATAGAGGTTATCGAAGGCGTTGTGTGCGGCCAGCGAGACAAACACGCCCAGAATGCCGAACGCGAGGGCGCGCTCCATGCCCCGTGCCCGATGGGCCACGCGCCATGCGTAGCCTAGCACAGAAGCCAGCATGATCAAATAGGCCGACAGGCCCGCGATGCCGGCTTCGGCCAGCATATTCAGATAGAAATTGTGCGCGTGCCCAAGCGACAGCGGCCACTCGCGCAGGCCATACTGCGGGTAGACAACGCCGTAATTACCGATCCCGACGCCCAGCCACGGATAATCGCTGAACATATTCCACGCGGCGAACCAGTGCGCCATGCGGTCCACAATCGCAAAGTTTTCGTCGGTCAACAGCACGGCGCGCGGATCGAGCAGGTTCAGGCCGAGAAAACTCGGCACGTTCGCAATCCGGTCAGCGAGTTCGGCCGGCAATGCATTGAAGCTGCCCAGCACGAGCGTTGCGGCGCCAGCCAGAACCAGCAACGCCGCAACGACCAGCGACTGCCGCGAGCGGAATGCCAGCATGACAGCCGCCGCCAACGCGAAGCCCAGCCAGGCACCGCGCGACAGCGACAGGAAGAATGCCGCGCCGACCAGCGGCAAGGCCAACAGCGCGGATAGTTCCAGAACGCGCCGCGCCGACCTGTCAGTTCCTGCCGGACGCGTCGGCTCGGGCGTCGACCGGCCCACGCGCTCATACAACAGCCCAAGTACCAGTGATACCATGATCGGCAGCGATAAGTTCAGATACGCCGCAAACGGATTCGGCTGTTCAAATGTCCCGTATGAGCGCATGATCAGCCGGCCCGCCAGCGGCACGATGAACGGCTCCGGGCCGACATTGGCCACCGTCTGATAGATGCCAATGCCGGCCTCGACGCCCGTCGCCGCGAACGCGATTACCAGCATCGCGCGCACCTGCCGGCGGTTGAGCATGTTCGAGACACACAGGGCCATGATGATCACCTCGGCCCATTTCACGATTTCCTTCAGGCTCGCCGGCAGCGAGTGCGTCACCGTCAGCGTCAGCGCAATGACCGACAGGAAAAGCGCCAGCCCCCAGATCGGCGGAACAATTGTCCATGGTCGATCCGACCACCCTGCCGGAACGTCTCGCGCAATGATCTTGCGCGCCGCCCATGCCGCTAATAGCAGGCCAAACACCGCTTCGGTTGGCCCGGCGTTCAGGCCGCCCACCTGCACGTTGAACGGCGCGCCGAACGGCACCGAGAACAGCAGCAGCCCAACACCCAGCGCCGGCTCCACCGCCATCGCCAAAACGGCGAAAATGCCGATCGCCAGCACCGCCGCAGCGGAAAGCGGCAAGGCGGCCAGCAGCAACCCGTAGCCTGCCAGCAGTACGCAGGCAATACGCAATAAAATACCACGCAGCGTGCCATGCGTGGTCAGACCATGCAGCCGGCGGAAAACAGTTTCCATGGCTAAGTGCGATAATAGGCGCAAAGGATATGACTGTCAAATCGGCCAGCAATTCTCAATTTGACTTTGGACGCGTACTGTCCAATGCCGGCTTGTCATGCGCTGGTGTTCAGGTGTTTATCACGCAAGCCAATTCGACGAGTAATGACTGCTTCCCTCCCCCCGGCCCCCTCCCAACTTCGTTGGGAGGGGGCGAGATTCTTAGGGGAGGTGCGCGGCGGCTGCGCCGCCGCGCACCTCCCCGTTAGCTTTCCCCTTCTCCCCCGCGCGCGGGGGAGAAGGGGCCAGGGGATGAGGGGGCATACTGGCGGCCGACTCCAAAATGAGAATTGCTGCAAATCGGCGCGGCATGCGCCCGCCCATACGGCGCGACGGGCTAACCACGGTGATAACCCACATCGTTGCGTACCAAATGCTTCGAGACCTAACAGGTTTTGAAAACCTGTTAGGTCTGGCCGTTGTGCGTACTCCCCGTTTAACTCTATTGTGTGTCCCATGCTAAAATGCTGAAGTATGTTTGCGCACACGCGCCATCTGGCGGTCGTGTCCCTGCTTGGCGGCATCCTCGTTGTGGCATTCGCCCTGCGAATCTTCGGCCTGAACTGGGACGACAATCACCATATCCATCCTGATGAGCGCTGGATCACGATGGTGGCCATGGACACCTATGTCCCGGCTCAGTGGTCCGATGCGCTGAATCCGCGCCGGTCCGCGCTGAATCCCTACTGGGACCTGCGCACGAACCAGCCGCGGCATTTCGCGTACGGCAGTTTTCCGCTCTATCTCGTGCGCCTGGTCGCGACCGGCATCAGCGACGTGGCCGCCAGTGATCTCGCCTCCGGCAATCCGGCGTGGTCCGCATGGCGCAGTGCGAACGACTATGACCACATCAACCTCGTCGGGCGCTTAATATCCGCGCTATTTGACACCGCGACGGTATTCCTCGTCTTTTTGCTTGGCCGGCGCATCTATGGCCCGGCCGTCGGGCTGCTCGGCGCGGCCCTATCGGCGCTAGCGGTACAGCAGATTCAACTGGCGCATTTCTACGCCTTCGATGGGGTCACCACCACGGTGATCGTGGCCGCCGTGTATTTCGGCGTGCGGGTCGTGCAGGATGGGCAGTTATCCGACACACTCTGGCTCGGCGCGATGGTGGCGCTGGCAATTGCCTCCAAGTTCTCGGCCCTGCCGTTGCTGGCAATCGTCGGGCTGGCGCACCTGCTGCGCGTGGCGCCTGTGTGGACCCGTCTGCACCCCGCCCGGCCGGCAGGCGCACTCGGTATCGTGGCCCACCCGCCGCTGTGGGTTGCGCCCGTGCTAAGCATCGAAGTCGTACACGCCGTCAGTCGTATTCTGCTGTGCTTCCTGTTTGCGTTGCTCATCTTCTTCGCAGCCAGCCCGTTCACATTTCTCGATTTCAACGGCTATGTCGCCAGTATCAGCGAACAGAGCGAAATGGTGCGCGGCACAGCCGACTTCCCGTACACACGACAGTATATCAATACCGGTCTGTCGTACTGGTTCGAGAACTGGACGTTCTGGGCGGCCGGACCGGCGCTGGCCTTGCCCTCGCTGCTCGGACTGGGTCTGGTGGCATGGCGCGCTGTGCGACGACGCGCCGGCGTCGGCGAATGGCTGATGCTGGCTTGGATTGTGCCGTACGCGGCGGTCACGATGGCATTCCAGGTCAAATTCCTCCGCTACCTCGTGCCGGTGATGCCGTTCATGACCATCCTGGCCGGGTACGTTGTGTACCGGATCGCGCGCAGCACCTCGCAGCGTCCGTGGTGGCGCTGGGTGCGCGTGCTCCCGGCGGCTCTGGCCGTGGCGGGCACGGCGGCCTATGCCTTCGCGTTCATGCAGATATACACGCAACCCTTGACCCGCGTGACCGCGTCGGAATGGATCTACCGCAATATCCCTGCCGGGAAGTCGATCACCGACGAGGCGTGGGACGACTCGCTGCCACTCGCGCGTGTCGTGGACGGCGTGCCGCGCGCGCAGGGCGAGTACAAAGTCGTCACGATGAACCTGCACGAGCCGGACGACGCCACCAAGCTAGTCAATCTACGCCAGTGGCTCACGACCGCCGATTACGTCATTATCTCGTCGAACCGCATGTACGGCTGGCTGCCGCGCGTGACCGACCGCTTTCCGCTGACGCGCCACTATTATGACCTGCTGTTCGCCGGGCAACTCGGCTACGAGCCGGTCGCGACGTTTACGTCGTACCCGCGCCTCGGGCCGTTCGCCTTCAACGACGACCACGCGGATGAGTCGTTCACCGTGTACGATCATCCCAAGGTGTTGGTCTTTCGCAAGATTCGCAACCTGCGCGCCGACGAATTCGCGCAGTTATTCGCTGACGTGCCCGCCGCACGCCAGCCGCAGCCGTCGACCGCCGCAGTCGCCGCGCGCAGCCCGAGCCTGCTGCTCGATCAGCCGGTTGACCAGTTGCCGGTCGTGAACGACCGCGCCTGGAACGGGTTGGCCAACGCATCGCCGCTGTTCGCCATCATCGTGTGGTGGATCGTCGTCCAGTTCGTTTCGCTGGCCGGACTGGCAGCGACCGTCCGCATTTTCCACCGCTGGGCCGATCGCGGCTATCTATTTGCGAAGTCACTCGGATTGCTGACCGTCGCGTGGCTCATGTGGATGCTCGGCAGCCTGCATATTCTGATGCACACGGCGCTGGTGCTGTGGGTCATCGTCGCGCTGCTGGCCATACTGTCTGCCTATCTTTTGTATGAGCGTCGCGACGCGATATTGGCTTTCATCCGCGCAAACCGCCGCATGCTGCTCTTTGAGGAAGCGCTGTTCGGCCTGGCCTTCCTCCTGTTCGTTGGCATCCGTATGCTCAACCCGGATCTATGGCAGCCGTGGAACGGCGGCGAGAAGTCGATGGAGTTCGCGTTCCTGAACGCCATCCTGAAATCGCCTTACTTCCCGCCGTACGACCCATACTTTGCCGGCGGGTATATCAACTATTATTACTACGGTATCTACGTCGTCGGCGTGCTCGTGAAACTGAGCGGCATCACGCCGGCGGTGGCGTTCAACCTGGCGATACCGACGTTGTTTGCGCTAACCGTCTCCAATGCGTTCAGTGTCGCGTTCAACGCCGGCACAATGCGAGCCGGCCATGCGTCGCGCTCGCGGGCGATTATGGCCGGGCTGCTGGCCGCGCTCTTCGTCGCCGCCATTGGCAACCTGGACGGTCTCGTGCAGGTGGTCGACGGGCTCGGACGCGCGGGCGGCAGCGAGTTCAAGTCCAGTATTATCGGCGTCGAAGGACTCGTCAAGGGCGTGGCCGGTTTGCCCGCTGTGCTGTTCGGCGGCAAGTCGATACCGCCCTTTGATTACTGGCGCAGTTCGCGCGTGGTGCCGTTCACGATCAACGAGTTTCCGCTTTGGAGCTTCCTCTTTGCCGACCTGCACCCGCACATGATCGGCATGCCTTTTACGCTGCTGGTAATCGGGCTGGCGGCGCACGCGCTCAGGCGACCCGCCGCGAGCATGCCGCCGCCGGGCGCGGAGCTCGACGGCACGGCCGAGTTAGCCACACCGCTCGGCGCCGACAGCCTGCACGAGCGAGGCGTCAGCCTGTTCGTTGGCGCGGCACCGCCACCGGACGACAGCACGTGGCCGACGCGGATTCTGACCGGTGCGGCGCTGGCATTGACGCTGGGCGCTATCGCGGCGATCAACACGTGGGACGCGCCGACCTATCTCGGCCTGGCGCTCGGCGCGCTATTGCTGCGTCGCCACTGGACCGGCGCTGGTCACTGGCCCGGCACGTTCGTGTCTGTCGGCATCATCGGCGCGGCCAGCCTGGCGCTCTACCTGCCCTTTTTTAGTCACTACAAGGCGCTGTACGTCGGACTTGGCCTGAGCGACATACACACCGACTTCCAGCCGTTCGTGATCGTCTGGGGCCTGTTCCTGTTTGTCGGCGTGTCATTCGTCGCAGGCGAAGTCGCGCGCCGCTCGCGCGATGGATCGCCCGCCGCGCCTGTGGCCGCCGTCCTGCGGCAGTTCATGCGCCTGCCCCGCCTGCTGGAACTGGGTGAGCAGTTCGGCATGGTCGCCGCGGCCAATCAGCTTGCGCTGGCCGCCCTGGCCGCGCTCACGACCGCCAGCATCGTGTTGGTCCTGCTGAACCTGCCAGTGATCGCATTCCTGATCTGGCCGTTCGCGCTGACGGCGCTGCTGTTGACCCGGCGCGGCGTCGAGCCGCGCGCGCAACTGGCGACGTGGCTGGCGTTCTGGGCGTTCGCCATCCTGCTCGGCGTCGAGGTCGTTTACCTGCAAGACTTCCTCGGCGGCGAGTGGAAGCGCATGAACACGCTGTTCAAGTTCTATATTCAAGTCTGGGTGCTGCTGGCGCTGGTCGCCGGCATCGCCCTGCCGGACCTGTGGTCGCGCGTCAACGCACAGCGCGGCCTCTGGCCGGCGATCTGGCACACGGCGCTTGGCACGCTGGTGGCGGCGGCCATGTTGTTTTCGGTCTTCGGCACCTACGGCCGCGTGAACGATCGTTTCCCCAACGCACGCCCGCCGCTCGGCACGCTGAACGGGCTGGACTATATGAGCGTCGGCGTGTACTCGTGGCCGGATGACAAGAATACGATCGAAATGAAGTATGATCTTGATGCAATCCGGTGGTTGCAGGATAATGTCAGCGGCACGCCGGTCATTGCCGAGGCGGCTATCGGCTACTATCGTGAAGGCGGCATGCGGGTCTCGTCGTATACCGGCCTGCCGACGCTGCTGGGTATGCACCAGGGCGAGCAGCGCTACAGCGACGACGTCGGGCAGCGCGATGGCGAAGCGCGCGAGTTCTTCAACACGGTGGACACGGCGCGGGCGATGGATCTGATCCGCATGCTGCACATTCGCTATGTGTACATCGGCCAACTGGAGCGCGCCACCTATGCGCCCGGCGGGCTCGACAAGTTCGACGCGATGGTGAAGGCGGGCGTGCTCGACGTGGCTTACCGCAATCCCAAAGTCATCATCTATCGTGTGAAGGGTTAGGCGCCGTCATCTGATGATCGACTCACTCAAGTGGTACCTGGTGTTGCAAGGGTTGGGTATACTGGGACTGCCCATCGCCTTCCGTCTTTTTGCGCCGCTGCCCTCGCGTGGCTACGTCTTCGCGAAACCGCTGGCGCTGCTGCTGGCCGGCTACCTGTTCTGGATTGCGGGCATGTTCGGCTTTCTCGCCAACAGCACAGCCGGGATTGTGCTCGCCATCGTTGTCGTCGCCGGGCTGTCGGCGCGGCTGGCGTGGGAGGACCGCGCCGAGATCGCGGCGTTTATTCGAGGCAACCTGTCGCTGATCGCAGCGTCCGAAATCGTCCTAGCCGCGTTCTTTGTCTTCGGGCTTGTGTTCCGCGCCTACAATCCGGCGCTAAACTATACCGAAAAGCCGATGGACCTGCTGTTCCTGAACAGTGTGCTGCGCTCGCCGGACTTCCCGCCAAACGACCCGTGGCTGTCGGGATACGGCATCAGCTACTATTACTTCGGCTATCTGCTGGTCTCCATCGTGGCGCGACTAGCCGATGTGGGCGCGGGGGTCGCGTTCAACGTAGCATTGGCGAGCATCATAGGCATGTCGGCCGCGGGCGCGTTCACGATCACATACGATCTGATCGGGCTTGGCGAGCGCTCGCGTGCGCGGCCGCTGGCGCGCAAGGCCGTATTCGCCATTGCGCTGCTCGGCGCGCTGCTGGTGGTCGTGGCCGGCAACTACGAAGGCGTCGTGGAGTTCCTGAACGCGCGCGGCATCGGCTCATCGGAGCTCTACCAGATGCTCGGCATCAAGAACCTGCCGCCCACGCACGTCTCAGCGGCCTGGTTCCCCGACGACAACTGGTGGTGGTGGCGGGCCTCCCGCGTGCTGGCCACGCGCGACATTGAAGTCATCGACGAGTTTCCGTTCTTCAGTTTCCTGATCGCCGACCTGCACCCGCACGTCATGGCCTTGCCATATGCGCTGATGGCCGTCGCCGCCGCACTGGCGATCTTTGCCGAAGAACGCGCCGCGGCGACGATGCGCCGCTGGCAGTCACTACTGGTTCCAATCGTGTGCGGCGCGCTGGGCTTCCTCAATTCATGGGACTTTCCAACCTATACCGGCCTGGTGATCGCCGGGTTCGCGCTCAATCGGGCGCGCCGCAGCGGATGGTCGTCGCAAACGGTGAGCGACACGGCCGGATTCGGACTCTTCGTCGGCGGTCTGGGACTACTGATGTACTTGCCTTTCTATCTAACGTTCTCGTCGCAGGCGAGCGGCATCGCGGTGGCCGGCCCGCTGGTGCCGCGCACAACCTTCCCGCAGTTGATCCTATTCTGGGGCTTCTTCCTGTTTTGCGCCTGCGCGTTCATACTGGCGCATGGGCGCGTTGTGCGCGATGCGCTGCTGGGCCGTTGGGGTTGGCGCATTTTTGCCGGCGTGCTGATGCTGCTGCTCGTATTCGTGGCGCTGGTACAGTGGTGGTCGGCAGCGGCAGCCATATTGGTATTGGCGGCCGCCATCCCGCTGGCGTTGTCCCGCGCAACAGATGCAACAGACGCCGATCGCAATATGCCGGACTCCGGCGCCGTATTTGCCGCGCTGCTGCTGACGCTCGCCTTTGGACTGATCTTCGTCGTCGAGTTCGTGTACATCCGCGACAGTTTTGGCACGCGCATGAACACGGTCTTCAAGTTCTATTACCAGGCGTGGGTGCTGCTGGCGCTCGCTTCGGCGTACGCCGTGTACATCATCGCCACGCGTCCCGCGCCGGTCTGGCGCGCCGCCGGCTTGGCTCTATCCGCTCTGGCCTTTGCCGGCACACTGGTCTACCCCGCCGCAGCGTTCGCCACACAGACCAACCAGCTGCAGCGCGACGATGTGACGCTCGACGGCGCCGCGTACATGGTTCAGTATCACCGTGCCGACGCCGCCGCCATCGAGTGGCTGCGCGTTAATGCGCCGCCGTCGGCGGTCGTGCTGGAGGCCGTCGGCGGCCAATACTCAGAATATGGGCGCGTGTCGTCACAAACCGGCATCCCAACGGTGCTCGGCTGGCCGGGTCACGAGTTGCAGTGGCGCGGCAACGGCGACGAGGCGGCGCGACGCGAGCCGGTGGTGCAGCGTATCTACACGAGCCGCAATGCCGACGAAGTGCGCGAACTGCTGGGCGCCTATGGCGTTACACATATCTTTGTCGGCGAACTGGAACACGCAAAGTACGGCACCGCAATGCCAATGACCAGCATGACATCCGTGGCGGAGAAGATCTACGACCGCCTCGGCACTGCCATCTACCGGGTGAGATAGCCACATGGCCAGAAGACGCACGCGACGATCCGCAAATGCCGCACCGGAACTCCGGCGCGAGGATATCCCGCCGGTCGAGGCTGTGCCGGTGCCGGAGCCGATACCGGCGCTTGAGCGCGCGCCTGAAGAAGCAAGCGGTCTGACCGTCGAGCACGTGCTCTGGGCCGTCGTCATCGCGGTTGCGGCATTCGTCCGGATCAACGATCTCGCCTGGACGTCGCTGTCCGATGCGGAAGCAGCGCTAGCCAACGCCGGGCTCGACTTGTTGCGCGGCGGCGCGACAGCGGCGCTCGGCGCCCGCCCGCTGTTTTCGGCGCTGGCCGGCCTGGCGATGGCCATCTTCGGCGCCAGCGATGCCTCGGCGCGCATCGTCTCTGCGCTTGCCGGCATCATACCGGTAGCGCTCACGTACTGGCTGCGCCCCCTGCTGGGCCGGATCGGCGCAATAGCCGCCGCGCTGGTATTCACCGTCTCGGCCACCTTCTTGACGCAGTCGCGCACGGCCAACGGCGATATGCTTGCGTTCGCGGGCATCTATGCCGCGTTGGTCGGCATCACCCTGTGGCTGCAGACGCGCGCTCCGAGCCGGTTGTACCTTGCCGCCGCCGGCGTCGCTATCGCACTTGTCTCCAGTCCGATCGCGTACACCGCGCTGCTAATCGTCGGTGTGTTCGCTGCGCTCGCGCTCGTGCTGCGGGCGCGGCGACTGGTCGACGTTTCCAACTGGGAGCGCGCGTTCTACATGTTCCGTGGAATGCCAGGTGCAAGCCGGAAGGTGTTAGCGGTCTTCGCGCTGGTATTCGCGGGCGGCGCGACGGCCGGGCTGGTCAATCCAGGCGGCCTGCAGGCAGCGGCAAACCTGGCCGCCGACTGGCTCGGCGCCTGGGGCGGCACGCCGGCGCGGCCTGCCTCATTTGCGTTCGATGTGCTGGTGCGGTACGAACTACTCCCACTCACCTTCGGACTGGCGGGGCTGTTCTATATGCTCGCCCGCGGCGACCGGCTAGCGCTGTTCATGGCCTGGTGGCTGAGTGCGGCGCTTACGTTCACGACGCTGTCTCCCGAGCGGACACCGGCCGTTATCCTGCTTGTGTTGCTGCCGTTGGTGTGGGTCACCGGCCGCGTGGTCGACGATCTGGCGCATGCGCTGGGCCGCAGCTTTTCGGCGGCCAATGAGGGCACCTTCATAATGCTCGGGCTGATCACGCTGGGCATCATTTACATTAATCTGGCCGCCTACGCCAACGACGGCACGTCCAGTCATCTGGTCGTGGCGGCCATCGGCGCGGCGATGCTCGTTCTGATCGCGCTCATGACACTGTTTCTGGCCGCATATTACGAGCCGGCGAGCGGGACAGCCGGCGGCCATTCCGGCAGCGCGCTCATGCTGCGCGTCGCACCGGTCTGGAGAGACGGATTTGACCGCGCGTACGTGATCGCCGGTCTGCTGGCGCTGGTTGCACTGGCCTCTATGCAGGCGCGCGCCGGGCTTTTGCTGGCGTTCACGCAGTCCGACAACCCGCGCGAACTGCTCGTTTCGTCACCCGCCACCATCGACGCGCGGACCATTGCGCCAGTGCTGGCGGGACTGTCCAACCGCTGGGATGGCGATCCGACCACCGCGCCGATCGTGGCCAGCGCCGGCATCGGCCCGGCGCTGCGCTGGTATCTGCGCGATTTTCGCACCGTGCGATTCGTCGACGGCATCATCGCCACCGCCGACGAGCCGATCGTGATCGTGCCGGCCACCGACACGCAGCCGGGTTTTGGCGTGCCGTACGCGGCACAGAAGATGCGCTGGCGCTGGCTTGCCAGCGACCTGCCATCCGGAACCGGCGCATACCTGCGCTGGATGCTGTTCAACGGCATCCGAACCGTGCCGCCGTCGTATGATATAATCGTGTACGTTCAGCAAAAGTAGGCGCCGCCAGGTCTGCGTTAAATGCTGCCCGGGCCTGTTCCCCCGCAGCGCCGCGCTGAACGCGCCCGCCATACTCAAGTTTCGACCGAGGACGTTAACCCATGCAGGACACTCTCGATCAAAATCCGATTCCCATGCTTGACCGGCCATTGACCGCGCTGCTGCGCTTCACTGTCGAGTCGGCGTTGTGGCTGGGCATTGTCCTGTTCACCGTGCTGACTCGCTTCTGGGATCTCGGCTCGCGCGCGTACAACCACGACGAGTCGCTGCACACGCTGTACTCGTGGTACCTGTACCAGGGACGCGGCTATATCCACGATCCCATGATGCACGGTCCCTTTCAGTTCCACCTCAACACGCTGATCTTCTTCCTGCTGGGTGACAGCGACTACACGGGGCGCATCCTCTACGCGGTATTCGGCGTCATCGCCGTAATACTGCCGTTCTACCTGCGCCGCTATCTCGGTCGCGCGGGCGCACTGCTGGCCGCCGTCGGCATCGCCGTGGCGCCCGACATCATGTACTACTCGCGCTTCGCGCGCAACGACATCCTGCATCTCGTCTGGTCGCTGCTGGCGATCATCGGGCTGTTCGGCTTCATCCGCGAGCGCAAGCCGCGCTATTTCGTGCTGGGCGCTGCGGCGATTTCGCTGATGTGGGCCACCAAGGAAACGGTCTTCATCTTCGGCTTCAGCGCCCTCTCGTTCCTCGTCGTCGTGTTCGTGCTTGAAGGCTTGCGCCGCGGCAACTGGAACCTGATCACCGCCGTCCGCTCGCTTGACCTCGTGACAGCCGTCATCGCCATCGTCACGGCTTTGGCCATTTTCGCCATCCTCTACACCACACTCTTCACCAACTTCAAAGGCCTGGAAACGGGCGCATTTGGCGCGATCAGGTACTGGCTCGCGCAGCAGGACGTCAAGCGCGGCGACCAGCCGTGGTATTACTACCTGGTACTGTTGCCTATCTACAACTTCATGCCGCTGCTGCCGGCGCTGATCGGCACTGGCTATTACGCCTTCCGGCGCAACACCGCAACCCTGTCGTTTGGCGTGTCGGCGCTGCTGACCGCCGTCATGGCGATCGCCGTGTTCGGTCACTCGCCGGCCGCCGCCGGCGCGCCCGCCGCCGGCATCGACCCGGCGCTGATTGCGGCGTTCATCTGCGCGTTCGGCGCGCTCGGATCCGGCGTCGTGCAGTTGACGCGCGGCAAGCGGACTGACGGCATCCTGCTGCTGGCCGGCGGCTTCGGCTTTCTGGTCGCCAGCTTCATCCTGGCCGATGTGCTGCTGCTCAGGTCTGCCGTGCCGCCGGCTGCCGATGCACCGAAGGCATTCGCGATCGAACCGGGCGTCGTACTGTTCTTAATTGTCCTCGGCTGGGCCGTCGCCTCGCTGACCGTCGCGGTCCTGCGCGGCCGCAGCCGCGAGCCGTTGTTCACGGCCTTTGTGGTGCACTGGCTGCTGACGTCGTTCATCATCTACTCGTGGGCCGGCGAGAAGATGCCGTGGCTGTCGCTGCACATGTCGCTGCCGGCCATCGTGCTCGCCGCTCAGTTCCTCAACGACATGTGGTCGCCGCTGAACTGGTCCAGCCTGCGCGCGCGCGGCGCGCTCTGGCTGGCGCTGATCGTTCCCCTGGTCGGCTACTCGATCATCCGCCTGTTCGCCGTCGCGCCATTCCAGGGCATCTCGCTACAAAGGCTTGACGCAACCTTGCAGTGGTTCGCGACGGTCGTCATCGGGGCCGGGCTGATCTACGCCGGGTGGTGGGTGGCGCGGCGGCTGTCGCGGCGCGAGGCGTTGCAGGTTATCGCGGCGTCGCTCATGCTGCTGCTGCTCGCCGCCACGATTCGCTACGCGATCATAGGCTCGTTCGAGCACGGCGACGTGGCCGTGGAAATGCTCATCTACGCGCAGGGCGCGCCGGATGTGCCGGTGGTGGTCCGCGACATCGAGACGATGTCGTTCAAGCTGACCGGCGGACGGGACATGGACATCGTCGTCGAAAGCTCGGAGACCTGGCCGTTCGCCTGGTATCTGCGCAATTACACGAAGGTCGCCTACCCCGGCAGCCTGGAAGGGCCGCCGACCGCGCCGATCGTCATCGCCGGTTACGAAAACGAGAGTCGCTACAAGCCGTGGATGTCCAACTACATCGGCGTCAAGCGCAAGCTGATCTGGTGGTTTGCCGAGGACTACAAGGGCATGACGCCGCAGCGCATTGCGGACCTGCTGTCCAAGCCGGAGAATCGCGAATCGCTGCTGAACTTCCTGCTGTACCGCAAGTTCGAGGTTCCGCTCGGGCAGTGGCCGCTGCGCAAGGAGTTCACGTTCTACGTGCGGCGCGACGTCGCCAGCCTGATCTGGACGCCGTCGCAGTTGCCGCCGCCCGATGTGGAGCGCCAGGACAAGGACTTGCAGGACAAGTTCGTCACCGCTGCGCCCAAGCTCGTCATCGGCCAACGCGGGACGGAAGCGGGCCAGTTCAACGGGCCCAAGGGCATCGCGGCGCTGCCCGACGGCTCGCTGCTCGTGGCCGACTCGTCGAACCATCGCATCCAGAAGCTGGACGCCGATGGCAAGCCGCTGCTGGCCTTCGGCACGCAGGGCGGCGGCGACGGCCAGTTCCAGGAACCGTGGTCGGTGGCCGCCGGGCCGGATGGCTCGATCTACGTGGCCGATACGTGGAACCATCGTGTCCAGAAGTTCGACGCCAGCGGCAAGTTCGTCAAGCAGTGGGGCACGTTTGGCGACACGGCCGGCACGGCCGCACCGGACCGCCCGCTTGTCTTCTACGGCCCGCGCGCGATCGCCGTGGACGCGCAAGGAAACGTCTGGGTGGTAGACACGGGCAACAAGCGCATCGTCAAGTTTAACGCAGACGGCCAGCCGCTCGGCGCGTTCGGCGGCCTCGGCACCGGCGTTGGTCTGTTTGCCGAGCCGGTCGGAATCGCCGTGGACCCCAAGTCGGGCGACATCCTCGTGGCCGACACCTGGAATCGCCGGGTGCAGCGCTTCAGCAAGGACTTCAAGCCGCTGTCGCAGTGGAGCGTCCTGGGCTGGGATACCACGTCGGTCGTGAATAAGCCGTACCTCGTGCTGGACAGCGACGGCAATATCTATGCGACCGACCCGGAGGGCCAGCGCGTGGTGAAGTACGCGCCCGACGGCAAGTTGCTCGCCTACTTCGGCAAGTTCGGCGCCGACGCCAATTCATTCAACCTGCCGACCGGCATCGTTGTAGACGCGCAGGGCAACATCTTCGTCGCCGACTCCGGCAATAACCGGATCGCCAAGTTCGACCCGGTCAGCAAATGAGGCCGTAGCAACAGGGCTCCATGCCTCCGCGCACTCTCAAACGGCTCGCGGTCGCGCTGGCAGCGCTCGTTGTCGCGTGGCAAGCGCAGGTGCAGATCGGCGCTGGCGCAATGACCGAGGGCGCGCTTTTGTATGCGCTGGCGCTGGTTCTGTTTCTGCCGGCGCTGAGTCATCTGGCGCCTGCGCGCATCGCCGTTGGTCCGCTGACCGCTGACTGGGTTCCGGCGCCCAGCCTCGCGCGGTGGCAGATGGGCTTAATCGCGGCCGCGTTGCTGGTCAGCGCGGCCAGCTTCGCGCTGTTCGCGTCGCCCGCCCGCCAGCCCGCCGCATGGCTGGCACACGGCGCGGCGGTCGTCCTCTTCGCCGCCGCATTCGCGCGCCGGCTCCGGCTTACCGCGCGCGAACCGGCGCCCGGCGAGCCGTCGCGACGCATGGTCGTCGCCGCGCTGCTGGTGATCCTCGTCGTCGCGTCGCTCGCCCGCCTCTGGCAGATTGACGAGTGGCCACAGGGCACGTGGTACGACGAGGCGTTCAATGGCAACGGTGCGGCGCGCATCCTAAACGACCCCGGGTACCGGCCGATTTTCATCGAGTCCGATACCCTCCCGGCGCACTTTGCGTACCTGCTGACGCTGTCGTTCCGGCTGTTCGGCGTCAGCACCACATCGATGCGTTTCGTCACCACCGCGTTCGGCGTGGCGACGGCCGGCCTGGCCTTCTTCGTATTTCGCCGCTGGTTTGGCGTGCGCGGCGGCCTGCTCGCGGCGGCGCTGTTTGCCGTCATGCGCTACGACCTGTCGTTCTCGCGCATCGCGCTACATGGCGTCACAACCCCGTTCTACGAGCTGCTAGTGCTGTATTTCTTCGACCGCACTCTGGAGCGCCGGTCACTCAGCGACGTGGCCGCCGCCGGGCTGGCGCTCGGTTTCGGGCTGGCGTTCTACACGCCGTTTCGCCTGTTTCCGTTCGCATTGGCCGGGTTCCTACTGGTCGCGGCGGCAATTAGCTTCATGCGACACCGTCGCACCGACGCCCCAGGGCGCGAACGCGCCGCGCTCAAACAGTTCGCGGCCCCGGCCGTGTTCGTCTTCGTCGTCGGGCTGGTGGTCGCGACCACACCGCTCATCCAGTTTGCCGTCCAGTACAGCGACGTGTTTTTCGCGCGCACGGCGACCGTGTCGATCTTCGAGCGGCGCGACGAGCCCGACCTGCTGAAGGCGCTCTGGAGCAACTTCAGCAAGCATATGCTGATGTTCAACGTGCAGGGCGACCGCAACGGGCGGCACAACCTGCCGAACGAGCCGCTGCTCGACCCGCTGATGGGCGCGCTCGCGGTGCTCGGGTTCGCGCTCGCCTTGCGCCGCGCCAGAGACCTGCCCAATCTGCTGAACCTATCGGTGTTCGGCGTGATGCTGATGGGCGGCGTGCTGACGGTGGATTTCGAAGCGCCGCAGGCGCTGCGCTCCATCGGCGTCATGCCCGCCGTGGTCTACTTCGTCGCGTTGCCGCTGATGGCCGTAGGCGCGGAGATACAGCGGCTGTTCGCATCTCGCCCAACCGCCGCGCCCATCCTGGCGCTCTTTAACGTCGCGGGTATTCTGCTGCTGGCCGCTATCGGCGCATTGAACCTGAGCACGTTCTACGATCGCCAGCGCAATAACGCCGATGTGTGGACGGCCTTCTCCGGCCCGGAGACGGTCACCGCGCAAGAGATGCAGCGCCTCGGCGGCGACTACGATCTGATCGTCACCTCGCTGTGGGCCAATCATCCGACCCTGCGCTTTGTCGCGCCGGATGTGCGTGACTACGCACAGTGGACCGTCAATGATCGCCTGCCGCTGGTACACGATGCGCAGCGCGGCGTCGTGCTCTTGCTGGACCCGCTGCTTAAGGCAACCTACGACTCCGCACGGCTTTACTATCCGGGCGCTGACTTCCGTGAAATTCGCCCGCCCAATAGCGACAACGCGGCCGTGTACGCGATTACGCTGTCGCCGGGCGACCTGCAAGCCGTACAGGGCGTGGCGGTGCGCTACTACCGGGGCGAACCAGCCGGAACGCCGGCCCGCGAGGAGGCATTGTCCACGCTGTCGTTCGACTGGACGCGCTCGACGCCGCTCACCGGCACCTTCACCGCCGAGTTTCGCGCCACGCTACACGTCGCCGACTACGACGCCTACCAGTTTGCGATGGACGGCGCGCCGAGCGCGGAGATCTTCGTAGACGAAAACCCGGCCGGCGCCGGCGCGGTGACGCTGGCGAAGGGCAACCACGCCGTGCGCGTGCGCGTGCCGCCGGGCGTGCTGCGAGGTACGCTGCACTGGCAGCCATCGGGCCATACCGCGATGACGCCGGTACCCGCGTCACTGCTCTTCCGCGCGCCCGTGTCCAACAGTGGACTGCTTGGCGCGTATTACGCCAACGGCGACTGGAACGGCAAGCCGGAGTTTCTGCAGGTCGATCCCGAGATCAGCTTCTACTTTCACAATATCCCACTGCCGCGCCCCTACTCGGTGCTGTGGACCGGGAAGCTGTACGCGCCGGTGCCGGGCGTATACCGCATCGCGACCGATTCGCGCGACAATTCGCAAGTGACGATTGACGGCCAGGTGATTGTAGACAACCCGGGCGCTGCGACCATCGAGGGCACTATCCCGCTGACGGTAGGCTGGCACGATCTGGCCGTCGGCTTCGCGGACAAGACATCGCACACGCAGATCTACCTGTACTGGACGCCGCCCAGCGGCCGTCGCGAGGTCGTGCCGTCGCGCTACCTGTCGCCGCCGATGGGCCGCTACCCGACCGCCGCCGAGATCGCCGCGCTGAATGCGCCGTCGTCGCTGCCGGTGCCGCCGGGCGGCACGGGCGTCCCGTCCGCGCCGGTCAGCCCCATGCTGCTGGCGCCCGTCGCCGTGATTGGCTCCGAGGGCACCGGGCCCAGCCAGTTCAAAGAGCCACGCGCCGTGGCGGTTGGCGACGACGGGCGGTTGTACGTCGCCGATGCCGGCAATCGTCGCGTGCAGATGCTCGACGCTGAGGGTAAGTACCTGGGCGCGATCACGGGCGGCGAAACCGCGTTCGTGGAGCCGTTCGATGTGGCGGCAGCGCCCGATGGCACGATTGTCGTGCTGGACTCGGCCGAAGGCTGGCTCTACCGTTTTGATCGCGACGGGCACCCGCTCGGACGCATCGGCGGGCCGCCGCAGCAGTTCTTCCACCCGCGCGGCCTGTCGGTCGACGAAGCCGGCAATCTGTACGTGGCGGACACGGGCGGCTCGCGCATCGTCAAGCTCGCGCCGGACGGCCAGCGCCTGCAGGTGTTCGGAACGCGCGGCACCGGGCGCGGCCAGTTCATCGAGCCGAGTTCCGCGGCGGCCGATGCGTCCGGCTATCTGTTTGCCACCGACGTGCCCAACAAGCGCATTGAGGTGTTCAACCCGGACGGCCGCTTCCTGCTTGACTTCGCCATTCCGCTGGCCAATCCATTCAACGGGCCGCACATCGCGCTGGCGCCGGATGGCACACTACTGGTGACCGCACCGGAACCGCACAAGATACAGCGGTTCGCACGCGATGGCACACTGCTCGCTGAGTGGGGCGGGCCGGGGTCGGCGCTGGGACAACTGCGCTTGCCGACCGGCATCCGGGTGAACCGCAATATCGTGTGGGTCGCCGATACCGGCAATAACCGTCTCCAGAAATGGGAGATCCGGTGACGCCGCTGCGCCGCGCGGCGGGGATGGCGGGTGCGCTCGCTCTGGCGGCCATGGGATACGTCGCCGACGACCTGCTGGTGATGATCGCCGCCGCGCTCGTCGCGGCGATCGCAACTGCGCCTTCGTCCGAGGCCAGTGGTCGCCAAGCATTGAGGACCTTTCGCGCAGATACCACACTCAACAGCCGCACGCCGGTATTACTAATTGCTCTTGCCGCAGTTGCCAGCGCGAGCGCGGCACTGATCAGCCAAATTGAGCCAGCCGCAGCCGTCGCGAACTACCTGTGGCTCGGCGCGTTGATACTGGTCGGCGTCGCGGCCGGCGTCCATGATCACATCGGACTGCACTCTTTACAGATGCCCGGCAAGCGCGCCATCGCTGAAATTGCGTGCGTCACGCTCATCGCGTTGATCGCTTTCGGCCTGCGCGCATGGAACGTGCAGGAGATGCCGCCGATCATGCACGGCGACGAAGGCGAGATGGGTGTCATCGCCCGCGGCATTCTGTCCGGCGTTACGCCGCCACTATTTGAGGCCTCGCCCTTCTTCAGCCTGCCCTACGTGCTCAACTATCTGCAAGCCGCGTCGCTCGCCATCTTCGGCGTTGACGAGTTCGGCTTGCGCATGCTGTCGGTGATCGCCGGGACGGCATGCATACCGCTCATTTACGTCATCGGCCGTCAGGGGTGGGGCGTCGCGGGCGGGCTGGGCGCGGCGTGGCTGATGGCGGTCGCGCACATGCAGATCCACTACAGCCGGCTCGGCTTTGTGTTCATCGAGTCGGTTCTCTTCATGCTGGTGATGATGGCCGCGTTGGCGGTCGCGGGCAGCAATAAAGAGCCGGACAATCGCTGGTCCACATTTGCGGTGGCTGGTCTGGCGATGGGCCTCGGACAGTACTTCTACTTCGCGTCGCGGGTCATGCCGATCGTTGCCGCGCCGCTGGTGCTGCACATGCTCTTTACGCGCCGCGCCACCCTGCGCCAGGCGATCGTCATGGCGGCGGCCGTGTTGATCGCCTTTGCGCCGCTTGGCGCCTACTTCGCCACGCACCTGGATGTCTTCATCGACCGCGTCTCGTTCGTCAGCGTGCTGCGCGACGACAACATCGCGCACGTGTTGGGACGGCCCGGCACGCTATCAGGCGACTGGCCGCTGGTGCTGGCGACTCAGATGAACCACAATCTTCGTCTCTTCGTGCGCGGCGGCGATGCGGGCGGCTTCTATTTCCAAAACATTCCCGGCCTGGACCCCATCATGAGCATCCTGTTCTGGATCGGGCTCGGAATCGCCGCGTCGCAAACGCCGCGCTTTGCCAGCTTCGCGCTCGTCGTGTGGTTCACGCTCGGGCTATTCTTCGGCGGCGTGTTGACGATCGACGCGCCTTCGGCGCAACGCCTGACGGTTATGTTGCCAACCACCTGCCTGTTCGGCGCCTTGGGCCTGTCTGCGGCCTGGAACGCCGTGGCTTCGCTGCGCGTGCGTCCGGTCGCAGCGATCATGTGGAGAGCCGGCGCGCTGGGCGTGTTGCTGTCGGTGGTCGCCGTGCTCACCTGGCTCAACATCGATCTCTACTTCCGCCAGTACGCCAACGGCGCACAGGGGCGCGAGGCGATCACGGTTGCACGCCTGGCGCGCGCCGAGCCGGAGGGCACAGCGATCGTATTGATGGGACGACCGGTGCTATATTCCAATCATGGCGCGATCAAGTACCTGGCCCCAGGCATCACGTTCAGTGATCCCAAGAACGCAGCCGACGTGTCAATCGATCCGAGTCGGGGCGCGCTCATACTGGCCGTGCCGGACCGGCTGAACGACCTGAAGGTGATCCAGGCACAGTATCCTGGCACGCTGAACGATGTCGTCGACCCGCTCGGCCGGCTCGTGTTGGCGGCTTACCACATCGCCCGGCGCTGATCGGCCTATCGCCAAACACAACGCATGAACCGCCAGCGTCTCACTATTCTGATGGGCGTCGCCGTCGCACTGATCGCCACATACTTTGCCGTGAAGGATGTCAGCGGCGAACAACTGCTGGCCGCGCTGGCCGCAGCCGACTATCGGCTCGTCGTGCCCGCGCTGCTGGTCGCCTTCAGCGGCTACGCCGCACGCGCCTGGCGCTGGCAACTGCTGATCGATCCGGTCAAGCGCGTGCCGTTCGCCACGATCTTTCCGGTGCTGATTATCGGATTCGCATGGAACGTGCTCGTCCCGCTGCGCATCGGCGAACTGGTGCGCGCGCATGTGCTGGGCGTGCGCGAGCAGATCAGCCGCTCGACCTTGCTGGCCACCGTGGTCGTCGAGCGCGTGCTGGACGGTGTCGGCATCATGGCGCTGCTCGGACTGGTCGGCGCGCTATATCCCGGCCTGCCCGGCTGGGTCGAGGACTTCACGCGGATCGCCACACTGCTCTTCGGCATCGCGCTGTGCGGCCTCGTGATGCTGATCGTGAGCGAGCGTTTCTCGCTGAGGCTGCTCGGCATCGTCACGGCGCGCCTGCCGCAGGCGATTGCCAGCCGCGCAACCACCCTGGCCGAGGCGTTTGTGCGCGGCTACGTCGCGCTGCGCTCGCCGGGCCATCTGGCCGGCATCCTGCTCGGCACCGCGCTTGCGTGGCTGATAGAGATCGGCACCTACGCGATCCTGTTCGTCGCTTTCAACGTGCACATGCCACCCCCGACCTTCGCTGCCGCGTCGAGCTTCTATGCGGTCGTGCTGAATCTGGCCACGCTGGTGCCGTCGCCGCCCGGTTATGTCGCGACGATCGAGGGCTTTGGCGTGGCCGCGCTCGGCGCGTTCAACGTCGAGCCGGCGGTCGCGCTCAGCCTCACCGTCGTCGGCCACGCCGTCCAGTTGGCGGCCATTGTCGTGTTGGGCGCGTGGGCCTTGTGGCGCGAGGGGTTGTCCGCCTTTGAGTTGCTGCGCTCGGCAGGTGACAGCAAAGAGTAAAATGCGGTATAATTGCAAAGGCAACCAGAGGAGGCCCCATTGAACCTTCACGAATACCAGTCCAAACGAATCTTCTCTCAGTACGGCATCCCCACCCCGCAGGGCGAACTCGCACAAAGTCCCGATGAAGCATATGCCGCCGCCAAGCAACTCGGCGGGCGCGTTGTCGTCAAGGCGCAGGTCCTGACCGGCGGGCGCGGCAAGGCCGGCGGCGTCAAAGTCGCGAAGACACCCGAAGAGGCGCAGGCATACGCGACGCAGATTCTCGGCATGAGCATCAAGGGCTTCAAGGTCGAGCAGGTATTGATCGACCCTGCGGCCAACATCAAACAGGAAATCTACCTCGGCGTCGTGCTGGACCGGGCCATCGAGCGGCTGGTGATGATCTCGTCGGCCGCCGGCGGCATGGATATCGAGGAAGTGGCCCGCACAGCGCCGGACAAGATCGTGCGTATCCCGCTCGACCCGTCGCTCGGGTTGGCCGACTTCCAGGCCAAGCAGATCGCCTTCGGCATCGGGCTCGACCCGGCGCTGGTCAAAGAGTTTGCCGTCATCGCCAAAGGCCTGTCGAATGCCGTGATGTCCAGCGACGCCACGCTCGCCGAGATCAACCCGCTCGCCGTGCTCGGCGACGGGCACCTGATGGCGCTCGACGGCAAGATAGTGATTGACGACAACGCACTGCCGCGGCATCCGGACCTGGCCGCCCTGCGCGACGTGGGCGCCGAGGATGTGGCCGAGATGGAAGCACGCCGGCACGACCTGTCGTATGTAAAGCTGGATGGCACAATCGGCTGCATGGTCAACGGCGCGGGCCTCGCGATGGCGACCATGGACGTGATCAAGTACTTCGGCGGCGCGCCGGCCAACTTCCTCGACATCGGCGGCGGCGCGCAAGCTGACAAGGTGGCGGCGGCGCTGCGCATCATCCTGTCCGATGCGTCGGTCAACGCGGTGTTGTTCAATATCTTCGGCGGCATCACTCGCTGTGACGAAGTCGCGCGCGGCATCGTGCAGGCGCTCGGGCAGATCAACACCAAGGTCCCGATGGTGGTACGCCTGGTGGGCACCAACGAAGCCGAAGGCCGCGCCATCCTGGCGTCGGCCAACATGGAAACGGCGACAACGCTCTCCGAGGCGGCGCAGAAGGCGATCGCCGCTTCGAAGCGCGTCTGAGCGGCCGTCCTTACATCATTCGACGAGAGGCGTCCTTTGGCATCTTTCAACGAGCAGGCCACGCAGGCCGAGGCAGTCCAATTGCTGCAGTCGCTGCTGCGGCTCAACACGACTAACCCACCGGGCAATGAAATCCTGGCTGTGCAGTTCATCGCCGAAACGCTGAAGCGTGAGGGCGTCGATTCGGTCATCCTGGAGTCCGCGCCCGGACGCGGCAATCTGGTGGCGCGCATTCCCGGCAATGGCGCGCGTAAGCCGTTCCTCATGATGGGTCACGTGGATGTGGTGCCGGTCGAGGAAACCCAGTGGATTCACCCGCCGTTCGGCGCGGAAATCCACGACGGCTTCCTGTACGGGCGCGGCGCCAAGGACATGAAGAATGTCGTGGCGATCGAGTTGATGATCTTCATGCTGCTGAAGCGCCTCGGCGTGCCGCTCAAGCGCGACATCATCTTCATGGCCAACGCCGACGAGGAAGCGGGCGGCATCTACGGCGCCAAGTGGATGGTCGAGAACCACCCCGACCTGATCCGTGCCGAGTACGGCCTGAACGAAGGCGGCGGCGACGTGTTTGACATCGGCGGCCGCAAGTTCATCGAGTGCCAGACCGGCGAGAAAGGTAACTCGCGCTTTGTCGTGCGCGCACGTGGTACACCGGGGCACGCCAGCCAGCCGCACAACGACAACGCGATCCTGCACCTGGCCGGCGCCATCGACACGCTGGGCCAGGCGCACCTGCCGCACCACACCACGGCGACCGCCCGCGCATACGTCGAGGGCATCGCGCGCCAACTCGGCCCGGACGGCGAGGAATGGCTCGGTCTGCTCGACCCGAAGGCGTTCTGGAGCACGCTCGACCGCCTGCCGATCGACTACGGCATGCGCCGCCAGTTGATCGCCACGTTCCACAACACGACCGTGCCGACGATTCTGCAGGCCGGCGCCAAGACCAACGTGATCCCTTCCTATGCCGAGGCGCTGGTCGACTCGCGTATTATCCCCGGCGTCACGCATGACCAGTTCCGCGCGGAACTGCGCGCCGTGCTGCCGTCGTCGGTGGAGTTCGAGGTGACCGGCAACACCCCCGGCATCGAGGCCAAGCCCGACTCGCCGCTGTTCGACAAGATCCAGACGGTCATGGGCCGTTACGTGCCGGGCGCGCAGTTGCTGCCAAAGCTGGTTGTGGGCGGCACAGACGCGCGGCACCAGACCAAGCTGGGCACGCAGGTGTACGGCTTCTGCGCCAGCAACGCCGCGCCGGCTGAGGGCGACCGCGTGCACGCTCACAACGAGCGCATTCATGTCGACGACCTGTTGTTCGGGTTGAAAGCGATGTACGGCATCGTGTCGGAGTTCTGCGCCGAGTAGGCGCGCCGGCACATCCTACCTACCCGCGAGACCGACGCCACATGACCATTCAATGGGATTCCGTGCGCGAAGAGACGACCGCGCTGCTGCAGGACCTGATCCGCTTCGACACCACCAACCCGCCGGGCAACGAAACGCCGTGCCTCGAGCACGTCGCGGCGGTCCTGCGCCGCAACGGCATCGAGTCCACACTGATCGAGTCCAAGCCCACCCGCGGCAACCTGGTGGCGCGACTGAAGGGCAACGGCAGCAAAGCGCCGTTCATGATGATGGGCCACGTCGACGTCGTGCCCGTCGAGCGCGACAAATGGACGGTCGAGCCGTTCGGCGGCATTGTCAAAGACGGCTTCGTGTACGGGCGCGGCGCGCTCGACATGAAGAACATCGATGTCATCCAGATGATGGTGCTGCTGCTGCTGCACCGCGAAAAAGTGCCGCTCGCGCGCGACGTGATCTTCATGCTCAACGCCGACGAGGAAATCGGCGGCAAATGGGGCGCGCAGTTCATGCAGGAACAGCATCCGGACCTGATTACCGCTGCCGCCGGCGTCACCGAACTGGGCGGCAACGCCTTCGAGTTCGCGGGCAAGCGCTTCTTTATGGTGCAGACTGGCGAAAAAGCCGGTTCGGGATTCTACCTGCGCGCGCATGGCACGCCGGGCCACGGCTCGATGCCGCACGACGACAACCCGGTGCTCAAGCTGGTCCGCGCCCTGAAGCGGCTCGGGTCCGTGGAGCGCCCGATTCACGTCTCGCCCACTATGCGCCAGTATGTGGAGACCATCGCGCGCGCCGCCGGGCCGGAAGGCGAGATCTGGTACGGCCTGCTGGACAACGCGACATTCGTCGAGACGCTGAACGCGCTGCCGGTCCACGCCAGCATGAAGAAGATGCTGCACTCGCAGTTTCACAACTCGATGGCGCCAACGATCCTGAGCGCCGGCACCAAGGTCAACGTGATTCCCTCGCTGGCCGAGTGCCATGTGGACTGCCGCGCCGTGCCCGGCCAGACGCGCGAGGACGTGCGCCGCGAAGTGCAGGCGGTCGTTGGCGACGAGATTGAGATCGAGTTCCGCTCGGAGATTCAGTCGAAGGGCGTCGAGCAGGTCGAGGCGACCCAGTCCGAGCTGTGGAAATTGATGGACAAGCACATGCAGGCGGCCGCGTCCGACGCCGTGTTGCTGCCGTTCCTGCACACCGTCGGCACCGACGGGCGCTTCCAGGTCAAGCTCGGCACGCAGATCTTCGGCTTCACGCCGGCGCTCTCGCCGATCACCGAGTACGACCGCATCCACGGCCACGACGAGCGCGTGGCGATCAGCGACCTGGAGTTCGGCGTGAAAGTGCTGTACAACGTGACCAAAGAGTTCTGCGGAGCATAAAACACCATGACCACCGACTGGAATGCCATTCGCGAAGAGTCCGTGCGGCTGCTGCAAGGGCTGATTCGCTTCGACACCACCAACCCGCCGGGCAACGAGCGCGCCTGCGTGGACTACATCGCCGCTCTGCTGCGCAAGGAAGGCATCGAGTCCACGATCCTGGAATCGGCGCCGGGCCGCGCCAACTTGATCGCGCGCCTCAAGGGCAACGGCTCGCAGCGACCGTTCATCCTGATGGGCCATGTGGACGTCGTGCCGGTCGAAGCCGAGAAGTGGGACCACCCGCCGTTCGGCGGCGAGATCCATGACGGCTATCTGTACGGGCGCGGCACGCTCGACATGAAGGGCATCGACGCCGTCGAGATCATGACGTTCATCCTCCTCAAGCGCCTGAATGTGCCGCTGGCGCGCGACGTGATCCTGGAGATCAACGCGGACGAGGAGATGGGCGGGCGCATGGGCGCCGCCTGGATGATGGAGCACCACCGCGACCTGATCGATGCCGAATACGGCATCACCGAGTTTGGCGGCAACACGGTGACCATCTTCGGCAAGACGTTCGTCGTGGTTCAGACCGGCGAAAAAGGCGGCGCACAGTTCACCGTGCGCGCACGCGGCACGCCGGGCCACGCCAGCCAGCCGCACAAGGACAACGCGGTGCTGAAATTGTCCGCCGCGCTGGAGAAGCTCGGACAGGCCGAGTTGCCGATCCACGTGACCGCTACAATGCGCACGTACATCGAGTCGATCGCGCGCGCGGTGGGACCGGCCGGCAACGCCCTGCTCGGACTGCTCAAGCCCGAGACGTTCACGGCGACACTCGCCGCCCTGCCGGTTTCCGACGGCCAGAAGTCGATCCTGCACTCGCAGTTCCACAACTCGATCGCGCCGACCATCCTGCGCGCCGGTTCGAAGATCAACGTCATCCCGTCCGTGGCCGAGGCCGACATTGACTGCCGCGTGGTTCCCGGCCAGCACGCCGCCGACGTGGAGCGCGAGGTGCGCGCCGTGCTCGGCGATTCCGTCGAGCTGGAGTTCCACAGCGACCGCACCGGCATCGAAGCCAGCCCGGACACGCCGCTGTTTGCGCTGATCGCAACAACCATGCAGAGGCATATGCCCGACGCGGTGACCGTGCCGTTCCTGGTCACCGGCGGCACCGACGCGCGCTTCAATGCGCAGATGGGCACGAAGCTGTACGGCTTCTGCCCCGGCATCGCCGACGCCGACGACATGGGCGGCGTGCACGGCCACAATGAGCGCGTCAGCGTGCAGAAACTCGGCTTTGCGACCCAGGTGCTGTACGAGGTCGTCAGCGAGTTCTGCCGGGCCTGATTGGCTCCGTCGTGCATCAAACGGATTCATCACACAAAGCACTGGAGAGTTCATGAGCATCATCGTCAACAAGGACACCCGTCTGATCGTGCAGGGCGTTACCGGCCGCGAGGGCGAGTTCCACACCCGCCAGATGCTGGCCTACGGCACCAACGTGGTCGGCGGCGTGACTCCCGGCCGCGGCGGCTCGCGTGCCGCCGACGATCGGGTGCCGGTGTTCAATACGGTGGCCAGCGCCGTCGCCGCGACCCGCGCCGACGCGAGCGTCATCTTCGTGCCGGCCGGCGGCGCCGCCGACTCGGTCATGGAAGCAGCCGACGCGGGCATCAAGACGATTGTCTGTATCACCGAGGGCATTCCAGTGAAAGACATGCTGCGCGCGAAGACGTTCGTCGACCTGAAGGGCGCGCGGTTGATCGGACCCAACTGCCCCGGATTGACGACCATGGGCGAGTGCAAGGTCGGCATCATCCCAAACTCGATCGGCAAGCCCGGCCCGGTCGGCCTTGTCTCGCGCTCCGGCACCCTGACATATGAGGTCGTGCATGCGCTGGCACTGCGCGGCATCGGCCAGACGACGGTACTCGGCATCGGTGGCGACCCGGTCATCGGCACGCGCTTCGTGGACGCGCTCAGGCTGTTCCAGGACGATCCCAAGACCGAGCTGATCGTCATGATCGGCGAGATCGGCGGCAACGACGAGGAGCGTGGCGCGCAGTTCATCAGGGAGTACGTCAAGAAGCCAATCGTGTCGTTTATCGCCGGGCAGACCGCGCCCGAGGGCAAGCGCATGGGGCACGCCGGCGCGATCATCAGCGGCGGCGCCGGCACGGCAAAGGACAAAATCGCCGCGCTGACCGCCGTCGGCGCCAAAGTCGCGCGGCATCCCGACGAAGTCGCGGAACTGGTCGCAGCCGCGATCTAGGGTTGAGCATGCGAAAAAGCGGGCAGGCCGGCAGATTGGTCTGCCCGCTCCGTTTACCTCATGGATGAACTGATTGAGCGCTGCCGGGCGTTCTTTGCGGCCCGCCACGCACAAGCGTACCTGGTCGGCGGAACCGTGCGCGACGAGGCGCTCGGACGCAGCCGCCACGATATCGACTTCGCCGTAAATAACGGCGCGCTGGCGCTGGCGCGCGGCCTGGCCGATCACCTCGGCGGCGCGTATTATCCGCTCGACGCGGAACGCGAAGCCGGGCGCGTCATCCTGCGCGGCGGGTCGATCATCGATGTCACCCTGCTGCGCGGCGACTCGATTGAAGCCGATCTCGCCGCCCGCGATTTCACCATCAACGCGATGGCGCGCGGGATCGGCGTCGATTCCACGCTGATCGATCCGCACGGCGGCCTGACCGATCTGAGAACGCGCGTCGTGCGCGCCGTGTCGGATACGAGCTTTACCCAGGATGCCGCGCGCGTGCTGCGCGCGCTGCGCATCGCCGCCACGCTGGGCTTCGAGATCGATCCGCATACCCGTGCCCTGCTGCTCACCGCGCGCCCTCTATTGCGCGACGTGTCGCGCGAGCGCCTGCGCGATGAAGTGGTGCGGATTCTGGCGCTGCCCCGGAGCGGCGATACCCTGCGAGCGATGGCGGACGCCGGCCTCGTCGAGCACCTGCTTCCCGCATGGACCATCAACGACGACGCGCTGGCACGGCTCGGCCAGTTGGAAACCTACTACGCGAGACTGGGCGACCGGGCGGACGCGGAATCGATTCTGAAGACCGAACTCGATCAAACGCTGAGCAGCGAGCGGCCGCGCCTGATTGTAACCAAGGCGGCGCTATTCTTTGCCGACGCACGGGCGGCCGCGCGTGATCTGGCGGCGTTGCGCTTCGCCGCGCACGAAGTGTCGTATGCCGGCGCCCTCGTCCGCCATGCCCGAAAGCTCAGCGCGATGACGGTGGACGTGTCGCGGCTGGATTGCCATCGCTTCTTTCGCGATACTGGCCCGGCTGCGCTGACGCTGCTCGCCATCGCCCTCAGCGACGAGCGCGCCCGGCAACGCTGGCCCGTCGCGTTGCAGTTCGTAACGTGGTATCGTGACGAGCACGCGCGGGTCATTTCGCCGCGCCCGCTGATCAACGGTGCCGAGTTGTCCAGCCGGTTCGGGCTTGTTGGGCCGGCGATCGGAGCGATGCTGGTCCGGCTCGTCGAGGCACAGGTCGCTGGGCAGGTATCGAACGCGGACGAGGCAGCCGTTTATGTCGAAAGCGTGTTACGCGCCGGCCGCTAACGCGCCCGGTATGGCAGAGCGAAGGGCACCATGATTGACGTTCAGACTGCGGTAGCCAAAGTGAACAAATGGGCGATGCCCGAGAGCGGCGATACGGTCGAGATGGTGGAGCGGCCGCACGGCGGGCTCTCCTTTGTGCTGGTCGACGGCCAGTCGCACGGCAAGGGCGCCAAACGCATCAGCAACACGGTGGCTCGCAAAGCCATCGCATTGCTGGGCGAAGGCATTCGCGACGGGGCCGCCGCGCGCGCCGCGCACGACTACCTATATACCCAGCGGCAGGGCAAAGTGTCTGCCGAGCTGCAGATCATTTCGGTTGATCTGGCCACACGCACGCTGGTCATCTCGCGCAATACCCACTGCCCTGTCTTCATCGTGGAAAACGGCGAACTGCGCGAGCTGACCGATCCGTGCGAGGCCATCGGCATCCACATCCGCACGCGCCCGGCCATCACGGAGATGCCTATTAGCGTGCCGTTGACGATCATCGCGTTTTCCGACGGCTTCCTGAGTGCAGGGCAGTTCAGTGGCCGGCAGTTCGAGAGCCGCGCACTCGTGAAGTCACTATGCACTCAGCAATTGCACGCGAGTGCCATCGCCGACCAACTGCTCACAGCGGCGGTCCAGATGGATATGGGCCGCCCGGACGACGACATCAGCCTCATGGTCATGGCCACACGCGACCGACCGGAAGAAGAACAAGTCCGGCGCGTGAGCGTCTCGTTTCCTGTCGCCGGGTAGAACCATGAAGGTCGCGATCGTCGGCGTGTGCGCCTCGGGCAAGAGCACGCTGGCCCGCGCACTGAAACGATTGGGCTACGAAGCGGTTGACGTGGCACAGGAGCATTCCGACGTGCCGTATATGTGGCGCGCGATCACGCGCCCCGATCTGCTGATCTACCTCGAGGCGAGCGACGACACCGTCGCGCGTCGCTCGCCGTATCACGGCACGGTCCAATTCATAGCGGACCAGCGCGCCCGCCTGGCGCACGCACGCGCGCACGCCGATGCCGTCATCGTCGTGGACGAATGCACCGCCGAGGGCGTCCTGGCGGTTGCGCTTCGCGCACTGGCGGACTGGCACAACACCGATCAAGGAACACACGATGGCTCATGACAACTCTGCGCCGGACGCCCTCACCGCAGCCGGCGCATCGCGCAAAGACAACGATCGGTCGGAGTTGCGCCCGTCGCTCACACGGTTTGCCTGGCTATCACTCGGCGCCGCCGTCTGCACCATCGGCCTGAAGAGCGTCGCATACATGCTGACCGGCTCCGTCGGGCTGCTCTCCGACGCCCTGGAGTCGTTCGTCAATCTGGTGGGCGCACTGATGGCGCTGGCGATGCTGACGATTGCCGCGCGCCCGGCAGATGAAGACCATGCCTACGGGCATGACAAGGCCGAGTATTTCTCAAGCGGCGTCGAGGGAACGCTGATTTTGGTCGCAGCGCTCAGCATCGGCGTGGCCGCCATCCAGCGGTTGACGGCCCCCAGGCCGTTGGAACAGATCGGCCTCGGCCTGATCGTTTCGCTGATGGCGTCGCTCATCAACCTGGGCGCGGCGCTCTACTTGATGCGCACCGCCAAGCGCTACACATCGATTACGCTGGAGGCCAACGCCCAGCACCTGCTCACGGACGTCTGGACGTCCATCGGGGTGCTGGCCGGCGTCGGCGCCGTCGCCCTCACCGGTTGGGAGGCGCTGGACTCACTGGTCGCCATCCTCGTGGCCGCCAATATTTTGTGGACCGGCTTCCAACTCGTGGGCCGCTCCGTTCTGGGATTGATGGATACGAGCTTGCCGCACGCCGACCTCGAGACGCTGCAAAAGGCGCTGGATCCGTTCGCCGCCGCCGACGTGCAGTTTCATGCACTGCGCACGCGACAGTCGGGCGCGCGTCAGTTTGTCTTTCTGCATGTCCTGGTGCCGGGCGAATGGACCATCCGGCGCGGGCACCAACTGCTGGAGAAAATTGAGGCGAGCATCCGCCGGGTATTGCCCGGCGCCAACGTGTCCACGCACATCGAACCGCTCGATGAACCGGCGTCGTGGGACGACGTGCCGCTCGACCATCTGCCCGATGAAGGCGCGGACGCGGAGGCGGCGCAACCCAAGCCTCGCAATCCGGATTCGCCGCAGCAATTCTCATTTTGGAGTCGGCCACCAGTATGCCCCCTCATCCCCTGACCCCTGCTCCCCCGCGCGCGCGGGGGAGCAGGGGAAAAGCTAACGGGGAGGGCAACGCCGCTTTCTTGTCGAGCCCGCTTGCGTGATAAGCACCAAGGGGCCAGTTCATAGCAAGCCGGCATTGGAAAGTACCCGTCCAAAGCCAAAATGGGAATTGCTGGATTCGCCGCCAATCGGTGGATAAAGCGCGAGGGCTATGCTAGAATAGCACCCGGTAGCCGCTGTATGCGACAATAAAATCAATCGCTGTCACGGTTAAACATCACCCCCTACCACGGAGACCTTTTATGCCCATCCTTTCCGGCGGTGAGGCCGTCGTTCAGTCCCTCATCGCACACGACGTCAAGCTGATCTTCGGCCTGCCTGGCGTTCAAAACGACCATTTTTTCAATGCCATGTATGATGCGCGCGAGCGCATCAAGATCATCCACACGCGTCACGAGCAGGGCGCGGCGTACATGGCGCTCGGCTATGCCCTGGCGAGCGGCGGCGTCGGGGTGTTCAGCGTCGTTCCCGGCCCCGGCCTGCTCAACACGGCGGCGGCCATCGTGTCGGCGTACGCGGTCAACGCCCGTGTCCTGTGCCTAACCGGGCAGATCGCCACGACGTCGATCGGGCGCGAATTCGGCGACCTGCACGAAATCCCCGGCCAGCTCGAAATTCTGCGCACGCTGACCAAGTGGGCGGAGCGCGTGAATAGCCCGGCTGAAGCCCCGATGATGGTCGCCGAAGCGTTCCGGCAGATGAACTCCGGCCGGCCACGTCCCGTCGCGCTGGAGGTGCCGCCCGACGTACTCGAAATGCGCGTTGAAGTGGACACCGAGGTGCCGCCGCCGCCGACATTCGCGCCGCCGCTCGATCTCGACCGCATCGAGGAGGCCGCCAAACTGCTCGGACAGGCGCAGAATCCGCTCATCTGGGTCGGTGGCGGCGCGCAGGACTCCGGCGCCGACGTGCTGCGGCTGGCCGAGCTCCTACAGGCGCCAATCGGCGCGTTCCGCAACGGTCTCGGCGTCGTGGACAGCCGGAACGATCTGAGCCTGTCGCAGCAGGCCGCGCGCGAGTACTGGAACAAGGCTGACGTCGTCATTGCCATCGGCGCCAACATGCGCACGCCGCTCCAGCGCTGGGGCAAGCCGTCGTCGACCAGGCTCATCCGCATCGACGTAGACCCGACGACGCACAACAAGTTCGTGCGACCCGACGTCTCCATCACCGCGCGGGCGCAGGACGCCCTGCCGCAACTGCTGCGCGCCGTCGAGCGACACAACCGCAAGCGCGAGCCGCGTGCCGAAGAGACGCGCGCCTTGAAGACGGCCTGGGAGCAGAAGGCCGAGGCGCTGCAGCCGCAGTTGTCGTACATCAAGGTCATGCGCGAGGAACTGGGCGAGGACGGCATCTTCGTGGACGAGATGACCCAGGTCGCCTATGTGGCCCGCATGACGATGCCGGTCTACAAGCCGCACACCTACATCACGAGCGGCTACCAGGGCACGCTCGGCTACGGCTTCCAGACCGCCATCGGCGTCAAGGTCGCCCGGCCGGATGTGCCCGTGATCTCGGTCAGCGGCGATGGCGGCTTCATGTTTGGCGTGCAGGAACTGGCGACCGCCGTGCAGCAGCGCATCCCGCTGGTGGCGATTGTGTACAACAACAACCAGTACGGCAACGTGCAGATGATGCAGAAGTCGATGCATGGCGGCCGCGTCATCGCGACCGATCTGCACAATCCCGACTTCGTGAAACTGGCCGAGAGCTTCGGCGCGCTCGGACTGCGTGCCACGAACCCCGAGGAACTGCGCGGCGCAATCCGCAAGGGCTTCGCTCAAAGTGGCCCCACGCTGATCGACGTGCCGATCGGCGACGTGCCGAGCATCGATCGCTTCCGCTAAAGAACGCAAAGCGCCCCTGCCAGCAGACTGGCGGGGCGCTTATTTGTTTCGGTGCGGTTACGCGTTCGCAGCCGGCGCGCCTGCACCATTGTCCGGCGCTTGCAAGTCCACTGGCGCGGGGGCCACACACATTAGAATCGTCGTCGCCAGCGGCGGCAGGCGTAGTACCAGCGAGCATGGCTGGTTGTGCCATGGCGTGCGCTCGGCGACAAGCGCTCCAGTATTGACGACGCCGCTGCCGCCGTACGTTTCGGCATCGCTGTTCAGCAGCTCCCGATAGTCGCCCAGCACCGGTACGCCGATCCGGTAGTTCTCGCGCGGCAGCGGCGTGAAGTTGCAGGCCACGACCGTAAAATCCGCCGGGTCTTTGGCGCGGCGCAGGAAGACGATCACGCTCCGGTCGTTATCCTGAAAATCGACCCACTCGAAGCCCGACCACGTAAAATCCACCTCGAACAGCGACTGCTCGGCACGATACAGCGCATTCAGATCGGCGACGTATTGCTGCAGGCCGCGATGGCCCGCGTCCTCCAGCAGATTCCAGTCCAACGCGCGGGACTCACTCCACTCGCGCCACTGGCCGATCTCGCCGCCCATGAACAGCAGCTTCTTGCCGGGATGCGTCGCCATGTAGCCGTAGAAGGCGCGCAGGTTCGCGAACTTGCGCCACAGATCGCCCGGCATCTTGTCGAGCAGCGACTTTTTGAGATGCACCACTTCGTCATGCGACAGCGCCAGGACAAAGTTTTCGTTGAATGCGTACCAGAGCGAGAAGGTAATCAGGTTCTGATTGTTGCGGCGGAACAGTGGGTCCATCTGCATGAACTTCAGCATGTCGTGCATCCAGCCCATGTTCCATTTGAGGTCGAACCCAAGCCCCCCGACGTAGGTCGGCCGCGTCACCATCGGCCAGGCCGTCGACTCTTCCGCGATGGTCAGCACATGCCGCCCGTCGGCGTGCACCAACTCGTTGAACCGTTTCAACAGCTCGATCGCGTCGAGGTTCTCGCGGCCGCCGAACCGGTTCGGCACCCACTGGTCTGGCTGTCGCGAGTAGTCGAGGTACAACATGGAGGCGACCGCGTCCACGCGCAGGCCATCGACGTGATACTCGTCAATCCAGAACAGTGCGTTGGCCAGCAGGAAGTTGCGCACCTCGTTGCGCCCGTAGTTGAACACCAGCGTGCCCCACTCGGCATGTTCGCCCCGGCGCGGATCGGCGTGCTCGTACAGGTGTGTGCCGTCGAAGTACGCCAGACCGTGCGCATCCTTCGGGAAATGCGCCGGCACCCAATCGAGCAGCACGCCGACCCCGTTGCGATGGCAGTAATCGACAAAGTATTTGAAATCGTCCGGGGTGCCGTGGCGGCTCGTCGGCGCGAAGTAGCCGGTGACCTGGTAGCCCCATGAACCATCGTACGGGTGCTCCATGATCGGCAGCAATTCGATGTGTGTGTAGCCCATCCGGCGCGCATACTCGACTAGTTCATGCGCCAACTCGCGGTAATTGAGCCACCCTTCCAACTCAGCGCCGCGCTCGCCCGCCGGCGTCTTCCGCCATGACCCCAGGTGAACTTCGTATATTGCGATCGGCGCGCTCAGGTCGTTATGCGCGGCGCGGCCGGTCGTCATCCATTCGTCATCGCCCCAGGCGTATTGGTGCAGATCGTAGACGATCGACGCCGTGTTGGGACGCAGCTCCGACTGAAAAGCGTACGGGTCAGATTTGTCTACCTTGGAATGGAAGTCGGCGGTGCGAACTTCGTACTTATACGCTGTGCCAGCCGCTAGGCCGGGAATGAAGATGTCCCAGATGCCCACCGGCGAGTGCAGCCGCATTGGGTGCGCCCGGCCATCCCATCCATTGAACGGCCCGATCACGCTCACCCGCCCTGCATTGGGCGCCCACACCGCGAATGTAACACCGGAGACTCCGTCGACGATGGCCGGATGCGCCCCCAGCTTGTCGTATGCGCGTTCGTGCTTGCCCTCGCCCAACAGATATAGGTCGTACTCACCCAGTACCGGTGGAAACGCATACGGGTCATGGAACGCACGGGCGGAGCCATCGGGCATGATGGCCTGCAGTTGATAATGGCCGGGAATCTCACTGGTCGGCTCCTCGGTCTCAAACAGGCCGGCCTCGTGTACACAGGTCATGGATTGCGCAACGCCGTCCGGACCGGCGACTCGGCATTCGCATGCACCCGGCAAAAATGCGCGGATGACCGTCAGGTCGCCGTCTCGGTGCGGCCCCAGCACGGCGAACGGATCGCGCTCGCGCCCGGAAACAAGGGACTGGATTCGCTCTGCTGGTAGCGTCATCATCGATGAACTCCGTGCCGATCCCGCGCCCGCTTGCAGACCCGGTGCATACAACCACCCGTCGCGCTATGCCGCATCGTGCCTCCGAATCAACTGATACACCATCCCGCTGCGCGGCGGCAGCACCATATCCCACATATAGCCGCGCGTCACCTCAGCCGATTGTGGCGACCAGACATCTTTGAGCACATCGCCGTCAGTCAGTACGCCCGCCGTGCCAATATTGGCAACTTGCAAGCGGTCGCCGGCGTTGAACAAGACGACGAGAACCTCTTCTGCCGTATGGCGGGCAAACGCAAAGACCATGCCTTCAGCGTACAGGACCGTGAATGCGCCGGTGCGCAGAGCCGGATGGGCACGGCGCAGCGCAATACACTTGCGCACATACGCCTGCATGTCCGTGTCCCACTGGCGGCGATCCCACGGCATCGCGCGCCGGCTGTCCGGGTCGCGCCCGCCCGGCAGGCCAATCTCGTCGCCATAGTAAATGCATGGCGCGCCTGGGTAGGTCATCTGCATGAGCGTCGCCAGCCGCATGGCGGCCTCATCGCCGCGCGCAATCGTCACAAAGCGCGCGGTGTCGTGGCTGTCCAGCAGATTGAGCATCGTGTGCGTCGCGGCAGACGGATATCGCGATAGCAGCGTCTCGATCTGCGCAGCGAACCCGATCGCATCACACGGCAAAACGTCGCCATAGCCGCCCTGCCAGAGCGAGGCGTCGCCGCGCTTCCCGATGAAGAACTCGATGCACGCCTTCGTAAACCCGTAATTCATCACCGCATCGAACATATCGCCGCGCAGCCAGCGCTCGGCGGGGCCCCAGATCTCGCCCACAATATACGCGTCTTGGTTGCCTTCTTTGACCACCCGCCGGAACTCGCGCCAGAACGGATCGTCGTCAATTTCGCTCGGCACGTCAAGCCGCCAGCCGTCAATGCCAAAATCGATCCAGTGCCGCGCCACGCGGAAGATGTAATCGCGCACGGCCGGATTACTCGTATTGAACTTGGGGAGCGCTTTCAAGTTCCACCAGGCGTCGTAGCCCGGCGGGTGGCCGTCGTCGGCATAGGCGTTGAGCGGAAACGAGCGCACGTGAAACCAGTCCAGATACAGCGATTGCGCGCCGTTCTCCAGGATATGATTAAACTGGAAGAAACCGCGACTGGCGTGGTTGAAGACACCGTCCAGCACCACCCGCATGTCATTCCGGTGCGCCACGTCAAGCAGTTCGCGCAGCGCGGCGTCGCCACCTAGGAGCGGGTCGACCCGCACGTAGTCGTGCGTGTGATAGCGATGGTTGGCCGTCGACTGGAACACCGGAGTAAAATACAGCGCCGTCACCCCCAGGTCGCGCAAATAGCCAATCTGCTCGGCCACCCCCAGCAGATCGCCGCCTTTGAAGCCCAGCGGTGTAGGGGCGGACTCCCAGGGCTCCAGATTGGTCGGTTTTGGCACGCGGGGGCTGCGTGCATAGCGATCCGGAAATATCTGGTAGAATATGGCATCGCGGACCCAGGCGGGAGTGTGAAGGGTTTCCAAGTAGCTCCTCGCAGTGTGACGGACTGCCGTACAAGTATAGCACAGTGCGGTCGGCCGGGGCCGCGCTCGGCTGAGTTACCGGAGGAGTCTGCCGGTTAATCGAGGCGAGCACTCCGATAATGAGTAACCAGAAGCGTTGCTGCGTGTGCCCCTCGCACGGCACGCCGTGGCCAGCAAACTGAAGTAAAGATGTTGGCGCTGATAGCTCGGCGCTTTGATGTATCTTTTCGTAAACGACATCCGTTATAATCAGTGGACAGACCTATCACGACCAGAGCGACAACGCAATACTCCTGGGTGCCCGCGCCGCGTTGTGATGGGCCGATCCCGGACATCGGAAAATCAATACGTGAGTGCTGACGAAAGCCGGTTGCTGAGACGGGCACGCAGAAATGATTCGGAAGCGTGGTCGCACATATACGACTTGTATTACCCGCGCATCTATGCGTTTATGCTTGCGCGCATCCGCGACAGCATGTTGGCCGAAGATCTGGCCGCGGATGTGTTCGTAAACGCCTTGCGGGCCATCAACACCTATGAAGAGCGCGGCCTCGCGTTTATCGCCTGGCTGTACCGTATAGCGCACAACCGGTTGATTGACCATTACCGGCGCAGCGGCCGCACCGGAACCGACAGCCTTGACGAAATGGACGAAACCGGCGACCGACTTGACGATAAAGCGATCACCACCAGCGGTGGATTGGATCTGGAGCGAATCGACCTGCAGCAGGCGGTCGGGCGATTGACTGCCGAGCAACAACAGATTGTGCAGTTGCGGTTCGTTGAAGGTATGACCAGCGAGCAGGTCGCAACCGTCATGAGCAAGAGCGTGGCCGCGGTCAAGATCATGCAGCATCGGGCATTGAAAGCCCTGAAACAGTCATTGCATCATCCGAGTAATACATGAAAACCCCGTTGTACGACGGCGATCTTGAAGCAGAACTCAAGTCCGCCTTAAGCGGCGCCGGTGAGAGCGACGACGTCCATGAACTCATGACCGTTGCGGCGCGCCTGCAGTCCGAGTATCGCCCGACGCCTCCGTCGCTGGCCGGCGCTGCCCGCGGCCGTGCCCGCTTGATGGCGGCAGTTGCCGAACGGCCGGCGCGCCCCCGAAAAGTCACGGCGGTGCAGGACGCCGGCCCACTGGCCGCGTTGCAGCGCTGGCTGTCGGCGGGGAACCCGCTTGGCCGCATGGCCATCGCGGGCACGTTCGCGATTGCCGTCCTGCTGATGAGCAATTCCGTGCTGACCATTTCGGCGGATAGCCTGCCGGGCGACCCATTGTACGGAATCAAACGCGCGCAGGAGCAGGTTCGCTACACATTCACGCTGGATGAGACGGTGCGCGAACAGCTGCAAGAGCAGTTTGATGTTGCGCGCGCACGCGAAGTGGAAGCGCTGCGCAAGCAGATGCGTACGCAGCGTATCGAAATCGGCGGAGTCATCGAAGCGATCAACGGGCGTGGCATCGTCGTAGAGGGTCTGTCGATTGCTCTTCCCGACAGCTTCGATATGACCAAACTACATGTGGGCGATCGCATTGTCGTAGTCGTTCAGACGCAGAGCGATGGCACCATTGACTTTGTCGAATGGCGCTCCAGCGCACCGTCCCCGTTCCTGCCAAGTGTAGCGGAAACGTCAACCGCCACCGCGCAGCCAAGCGCTACGGCCCGTCCAACCGAAACACCTGAGCCGACACGCGTTCGGCCGCCAACAGAAGCGCCGCAGCCTTCACCGACGCTGCGCCCGACCGAGCCGCCGCGCCCGACCGCCACCGAGCGGCCGGAACCGACCAAAGCGTCCGAACCAACCCAGGCACCCAAGCCAACCGAGCGCCCCGAGACCAGCGAGACGCCACGGTCAACGACGGTAACGCCGGAACCGACTAAGGCGCCCGAATCGACCAAGGCGCCGGAGCCGACTAAGGCACCCGAATCGACCAAGGCCCCGGAACCGACTAAGGCACCCGAATCGACCAAGGCCCCGGACTCGACCAGGGAGCCGGAGTCGACCAGGGAGCCGGAGCCAACTCGCAGCCGATAGGCATGCGTTGCTTTCGCGCCTTATCGCGCCAGCGCCCCACTCAACCTACGAGACGGGGCGCTGTTGTTTTCACGGCGCGCTTTTGGCGTTCGACTGCGCGGCGATATAATCGTCTTACACTGATTCATGGAGCGTTTGCCGATGACCACGGATGCCGACATGCTGCAGCACGCGTCAGAGAATGTTCGCGAAGACAAATCGCTCGTTTCCAATTTGCAGGCGCCCGAAGCAGCGATGCTGACCGATTGGGGCGTGGCCGAGCTATCGCGAGATGACGGCGCCTTGGATGAGCGTATCAACCGCGTGACCGCCGCCATGCGGGAAATCAACGATCTGGTTGGCAACAAGATGACGCTGGTCTCCGATGACATCGAAGAGCGTATGGCGGTGCTGCTCGTGGGCGACCTCGACGCCGGCGCGCTGGTGCGACTTCAGATCGAGCGCGAAATTGCGCAGGTAACGGCCGAGAAAGACCACCTGGATCATATGGAGCTCCTGCGCCAGTTCACAGCCCTCACTTCGCAGGCGTGGCTGTCAAAGGCCGCGCATGCCAACCGGGTGCGGCCGCTCGCCCCGCGCGCGGCCGCAACAGCACAGGTCAAGGTGCACGTCGATGGCGTGGACGACACCGTTGCGCCTGCGCTCGCGCAAAATGCAGCACCGGCGGAGAAGACGCAACGCCTTCGCCCCATTCCTCGTCCAACTCCAATCCCGGCGCGCAAGACTGGTTTGCTGGCCCGGCTGTTTGGCGGACGATAGCGCAACCAGATCTCCCGATGAAGTGGGTGATCGGAACCTGGAAGACAACCACGGTTCACGGATCGCACTCACGAACCACCGGGTGATGCGCGCGCGGTGCTCACCACCGCGCGTGAAAATGGCCTGGGGCAAGGGCGTTCGATTGAGCGCTCGCACAACCAACATATTCACGGATGCTCTGTAGTTCTTGCATATTCTTAAAGTATCGAGCAGTTTCATCCCATCATCATCGTCCACACAGACGCTTTCAGAAATTGTAAAGCTGGCTTGACATACCTCTCGCAAATGTGTTATCGTTGAGTTCACCAACGAGGTCATGCTATGAAGCGAGAGCGAGTTTCTGACGACGTAGTCGTCTTTACCAGCACGCAGTACGCCCAGGTCACAGCTGGCGCCGTACTGACGCCGGCTGGCTGCGTGCTGATCGACACGCTGCCGTTCCCGGATGAAACGCGCGAGATCGCCGACTACCTCAAATCGGAAGGCTCGCGCGGCGTCGTGCGCTATGTTATCAACACGCACCGGCACGGCGATCACACGCACGGCAACTACCTTTTCCCGCAAGCCGAGATTATCGGGCACCGGCTCTGCCGCGAGACGATGCTCAAGTGGGGCATGGATAGCCTGCGCGAGGCCAAAGAAGCAACACCGCAACTGGCGGAGATCGAACTGCGTACGCCCGATATAACCTTCGAACGGGAAATGTCGATCTATCTCGGCGGCATGACGCTCGAACTGCTGTATCTGCCGGGCCACACGGTCGACAACGTCGGCGTGCTCATTCGCGGCGAGAAGATATTGTTCGCCGGCGACGCGTTGACGCCGTTGCCTTACTTTTTTTGGGGCGACTACGACATGCTGGTCGACTCGATGCGGCGCATCCGCGCCATGGAGATGGAGCACATCGTCCAGGGGCACGGCGACGTGCTGCTGCGCGGTGAGATCGCCGAAGTGATCGACGGGCACCTGGCCTACCTCGATAACATCTTCCAGAAGGTGAAAAAGCGCGTCGAAGCGGGTGCTTCCGAGCGCGATCTGGCGCGCATCACGCTGGAGAAGGTCGGCGGGTCGCCGATCGCCATGGATGGGATGGCCCGCAGCCTCCACAACGGAAACTTGATTAAGTTGTACCGCACGTTCAAAGAGGCTGAAAGCAAGGGTAAGGACGAGGCCCGCCCGAGGGAGAAGGACGCCAAGGACAAGCGCGAAACGCGCACGACGTCGCCCACACCCAAAGCACCGCGCGCGCGCGCCGCAACGAAGCCGCCCACACCGCCCAAGCGTGGTCGCACGGGTCAGGCGGCGCGCAACAGGGCGACGACCGCCACTTAGAGCGATTTCCTAATCAGTTGATAGTACCAGCACGCTGCAACGTCACTCCGGCGGAAGTTGCTAATGCGCCAGGGGCGCACACTCGCGCATGGAACTGGACGCGCCCGCGTAGGGGCGGTTCGTGAACCGCCCAGGGATGCCAGACAACTCGCTCACCCGGCCAGGTGGACAGGTCAGAGACCTGTCCCTACGGCCAAGGGTCGCGCCGGCACGCCTATTTCCATGGGAGCCGGAGTCCAGAATTACGGACTGGATGCCGGCGCTGGTCAGCGGCCTCACGCCGCTGACCGTTAAGCGCCCGCTGGCGCGAAGCCAGCGGGCAACGGCATGACGGGTTGCCTGCGGCGGTACGCTCCAGCTATCCAATCGGAATCTGCTCTAAACGCCGGCGGAATCAGATGTACTCACGGGCGGGCATCGACATGCCCGCCCGTTGCTGTGTTAGCGCAATGCGATGTAGAAATAATACGACTGTTCCGCCGCCCACAGTCCGAGGTTGCCGGCGCGATCCACCGCTCGGACGGACCAGTAATAGGTATCGCAATTGAACGTAGCGCCCGGCGGCGTCACACTGATCGCCGTGGTGCTGCCCGAGGCGATGGCAAGCTCCAGCGGGAGTCCACGCAGCGTGACCCGCTTATAGATACGCCATTCGTATCGCAAGACACCACTCAGATCGCTAACCGGCTTCCAGTACAGCGTCACCAGATTGGCAGAGCACCCGGACGAGGCGAGCCCGCCACTGGGCGCGCCGAGCGCCGGAACGGGCGGCGGTGTCGTGTCGTGCACATCGAGGACATACGGCACATCCTGCGTGCGCCCGGCCGTGATGAAGCGCAGCGTGTAAGTCGTATCCACGCGCGGGCACACGTCCCGCGAGTCGTGACCCCCGACCGGCAGCGGCGTCGTGCCCAGATCGCCGCCAAAGACGTAGACTGCCTGCACATTGTCGACCGCCCAGTATAGCGTTGAGCAGCCGCCGAGTTCCAGCGGATTCGGCTTTGCGCTGATCTGCACATTGGGTGCCGGCGTCGGCGTATAGGTGCGCGTTGGGGTGGCCGTCGGGCGCGGCGTGCTGGTTGGCGTGACGGTCGGCGTATCGGTCCCCGTCGGCACGGCCGTCGGGGTCTGCGTAGCAGTCGGGGTGGCGCTGGGTGTACTGGTCGGCGCATTGGTGGCCGTCGCTGCGCTCGTCGGCGCCGGCAGCGGGGTCGCTGCCGGTTCGGGTGTCGGCACATCCGTGTTGGTCGGTGTTGCGGTCAGCATGGGCGCAGCGCTGGGCGTCGGCGAGGCCGGAGCGCCTCCGTTGGCCGCAAAGGCGGCTGCCATGCAGAACAGGCACAAGAATAACGCGCCTGCCAGCGCCGCCCACACACGGCGGTCTGGCGTTCGCGGCAAAGCAGTTAGATTCATATCCCCTTCTCCCTGAAAGAATTATAGGGAGGCAGCGCAGATGAGTCAATTGGGGAATAGCGGCGATTGCTCACGTCGACCAGACCTCACAGGTTTTGAGAACGTGTGAGGTCTTAGCCTGCGCGACACGCGACGATGTGGGTATCACCGAGGACATGCGGGAGACGCATGCTGATCGCCCGGGGGTGCCCACAACGCGACGCCCCCAGGACATCGATCGTCCTGGGGGCTTTTGCGGCTACTTGCGCTTGCGGGCTGGCTTGCGCGTCGCCGGCTTCTTCGCGGCCCGCTTGCGCAGCACCGGTTTCTTGACGGCTGGCTTTCGCACTACCGTCTTTGTAGCGCGTCGCGCCCCGGGCTTGGATGGCGCCTTCTTGGCAGCCGGTTGGCGCCCGGCAGGCTTCTGCGGTGCCGCCTTCGCGCCCTTCCTGGGCGACGACGCCACACGTTTGGTGCTGGTGCTCGGCTTTTTCGCTGCCACGCTGGTCGTCCGCTTCCTGGCAACCGGCTTGGCCGCCTTGCGCGGCGCGGCCAGCGCCTTGTGCTCGGCGGGCGCTGCAATCTGCCCGGCCGGGGCTTTGGGGGCCGACAGTTGGCCCGCCAGCTTCATCGGCGCGGCCACCGCCGCGGTCATGCCGATCGTGCGGACCGACAGCGTCACGGTGCCCTCGTCCAGTTCGACCGTGGCCACCGAAGCGCCATGAGGAGCATCCGCGCGCGCCAACTCGACCGCCAGCGTCTCTTTCATGACGTACGGGCCGAACTCCGACAACGCGTCGGCAATCGCCTCGCTGCCTTGCCAGGTCGCCCGCATCATCTCCTCAACGCGGAGACCCGCTGACTTGCGCAGGTCATTGAACTGGCGCACCAGTTCGCGCGCCACACCCTCGCGCCGGAGCGAATCGGTCAACTCGGTTGACAGCGCGACCGCATACGACGCATCACCCGAGACCGTCCAGCCATGGCGGGGCATGAGCTTGACCTCGACCTCGTCCGCATTGACGGTAAACTCCTGGCCATCCAGCGTCACCGTCACGCTCTCGCCGTGCTGCAACGCGGGCGCGTAGTCCGCCGGGTTCGCGATCAGGGCCTGGCGCACGCGCGGGAACTCCTTACCAAACTTCGGGCCGAGCTTGGCCGGCAGCGGATTGAGCGCCAGTTCCGCTACGCCACTCTGGCCGCCCGCAAACTCCACCCGCTTGACGTTCCACTCCTCCATCAGTTGGTCGGCCAGCGCTTGCATCGCATCGCGCTCGGAAGACTTCGGCAGAACCACCATCGCCTCGGCCAGCGGCTGGCGCACCTTGAGCCCAGCCTGCTTGCGCGCCGCCAGGCCCAGCGACGCCAAGCGCATGACCAGGCGGGTGTCGGCCATTAGCGACTCGTCAACCAGGGCGGACTGCGGCGCGGGGTAGTCGCAGTGATGCACCGACTCCGGCGCGCCGCTATCGACGGTCCGCACCAGGTTCTGGTACAGCGATTCGGCCAGGAACGGCGTGAACGGCGCCATCAGCTTCGAAAGCGTAACCAGGCACTCGTACAGCGCGGCATAAGCGGCGCGCTTGTCGGCATCGGCCTGCGCCTTCCAGAAGCGCCGGCGCGAGCGGCGCACGTACCAATTTGATAGGCGCTCGACGAACTCCTCGATATCGCGCGTGGCCGACGTGACATCGTACGCCGCCAGTGCGGCGTCCACGTCGCGCACAAGCACTTGCAGTTCCGAAAGGATCCAGCGGTCGAGCGCCGAGTAGGCCGGCTGCGCCTCGCCGGGCTGCCAGCCGTCGATGTTGGCATACGTCACGAAGAACGAATAGGTGTTCCAGAGCGTATTGAACAGGCCGGACACCACTTCACGCGTCAGCGATGACTCGCTGAACCGGTACGGGTTGCCGAGCGACGTCGTGCGGAACAGGTACCAGCGCAGCGCATCCGCGCCGGACGACGCCAGGATCTTCCACGGGTCCACGACGTTGCCGCGCGACTTCGACATCTTGTTGCCCTTCTCATCCAGGACGAGACCGAGCGTGACGCAGTTCTTGTAGACCGGCGAATCTTTGAGCAGGACGCCCAGCGCGTGCAGCGAGTAGAACCAGCCGCGCGTCTGGTCGATTGCCTCGCAGATGAAGTCAGCGGGGAACTGCTCCTCGAACATGTCGCCCTGCTCGAACGGGTAGTGCCACTGCGCAAACGGCATCGCGCCCGAGTCGAACCAGCAGTCGATGACGTCCGGCACGCGCGTCATCGTGCCGCCGCAGCGGCCGCACGTCAGCATAAGCGCATCCACCCACGGACGATGCAGGTCCAACTGGCTCCAGTCCACCGCGCTCGCATTGGAGGCGCGCGCCCGCAACTCGGCGACCGAGCCCATGCAGTCGTACTGGCCGCACGTTTCGCACTGCCAGACCGGCAGCGGCGTGCCCCAGTAGCGCTCGCGCGACAGCGCCCAGTCGACGTTGTTTTCCAGCCAGTTGCCAAAGCGCCCACTCTGGATATGGCCCGGGAACCAGTTAATCGTGCCGTTCGCCTCGACCAGCCGCTTCTTCACGGCCGTCGTGCGGATATACCACGACGACTTCGCGTAGTAGAGCAGCGGCGAGTCGCAGCGCCAGCAAAACGGGTACGAGTGGTGCACGCGGCCTTCCTTCAGCAGCAAGCCGCGCTGCCGCAGATCGCGCGCGATGTCCTTGTCGGCCTCCTTGAAGAACTTGCCGGCGCCCAGGTGCGCACCGAGTTCCGGCATCAGATGGCCGTTCAGGTCCACCGAGAATAGCGTCGGCAGATCGTGCCGCCGCCCGACATCCAGGTCGCCGTACGCCGGGGCGATGTGCACCATGCCGGCGCCCTCGTCCACGCTGGCCGTCTCGTCGGCGACGACGCGATACGCCTTCGACAGGTCGGGCGTGTCGCCGCGCCCCGGAACGCCGGTGAACAAGTTCTCATAGCGCGTGCCAACCAGCGCGCTGCCAGCCACCGCCTCCAGCACCGCGCCGTGCTCGCCGAAAAGATCATGCACCCGCGCAGACGCGACGAGATAACGCTCGTCGCCCGACTGAACGAGCGCGTAGTCGGCGTCGCCTTTGAGCGCCAGCGCCACGTTGGCCGGCAGCGTCCACGGCGTCGTCGTGTACGCGACGAAATACGCTCCCGCGTACGGACCGTCCGCCGCGCGGAACTTGACATACACCGACGGGTCGTCCACGTTGTCGCGAAAGCCGAGCGCCACTTCGTGATCGGCCAGTGAGGTCGAGCAGCGCGGGCAGTGCATCGTGACCTTGTAGTCCTTGAACAGCAGATCCTGCTCCCAGAGCGTTTTCAGGATGTGCCAGCCGGACTCGATGTAGTTGTTGTCGTAAGTGATGTAGGCGTGGTCGGTGTCCACCCAGAAACCGATCCGGTCGGTCAACTTCTCCCACTCCTGCACGTACTCCCAGACCGACTGGCGGCAGAGCCGGTTGAACTCCGCGATGCCGTATTTTTCGATGTCCTGCTTGCCGTTGGAGCCGATCTTCTTTTCGACTTCCAGCTCGACCGGCAGTCCATGCGTATCCCAGCCGCCCTTGCGGCGCACGAACTTGCCCTTCATCGTATGGTAGCGTGGAAAGACGTCCTTGAAGATGCGCGCCAGCACATGATGGATGCCCGGCCGCCCGTTGGCGGTCGGCGGCCCCTCGTAGAACACATATCGCTCGCCCTTCTCGCGCAGTTGCATCGATTTCTCGAAGGTGCCGTGCGACTTCCAGTACTGCAGGATGTTTTCTTCTTGCGCCGCGTAGTTTACCTGGGCGCCAACGGGTTTGAACATGGATCGAGCCTCTTTCACACCGTATGAACACTCAACAAATCCGTGCGGGCGTTGCCAGCGCCGCCCGCAGCGCGGCGATCTCCGGCCAGCCGACGGCCAGTTCGATCACTTCAGCGCCGTACTCCACGCCGCCTTCCCAGATCTGCTCCGCGATGATGCGGCCACCCCAGTGCTGGTAGACAGCCAGCGCTTCGCGATTCTCGGCCATGACCCACAGCGTCAACGCGTGGCCGCCCATCAACTGAAGCCGCCGGACCACACCGTACATCAGCGCACGGCCGACGCCTTGTCGCCGGTTGCCGGAAGCAACGTATAGTGCGGAAAGCTCCGCGTCGTACACGCAACCCGGCAGCGGGCGGCCGCTCGCGTATCCGACAATGCCGGCGCCGGCCGCGTCAGCCACGACCAGCACGCTGCGCCGGTTGGCCTGGATCCATTCGCGCCAGGCCACGGCCTGGCCAGCGACCGTGAACTGCGCAAGGTATCCGCGCGGCACGATACCTTCGTAGGTCTCGTGGTAGGTGTGCACCTGCACGTGTGCGATGGCCTGGCAATCGTCAAGCCGAGCCCGCCGCACCCGCACCGCGTGCATATCAGTCCGAATGCTCGAGAATCGCTTCGGCCTCGATCTCGACGAGCATGGCCGGATCGATCAGCCGCGAGACTTCCACCATACTGGTGGCGGGCCGGATATCGCCGAAGCATTCGGCATGCGCCCGACCGATCGCCTCCCAGTCGCCGATGCGCGTCACGTAGATACGCGTGCGCACCACGTCCGACAGGCTCGCACCCGCCTGTTCAAGCGCATGGGCGACGTTGCGCAGCACCTGCACGGTCTGCGCGTACGGATCGTTGCCGCCAACCAATTTGCCGTCCGGCCCGGTCGCCGTCGTGCCGGAGACGTGCACGACGTTGCCGACCCGCACCGCCCGCGAATAGCCGACCAGCGGCTCCCACGGCGTTCCAGACGATATGTTACGGCGTGTCATTCGCCACTCCGGCTAATCGTACAGTACATGGAGGTCGGACCACGCGACGGCCACTTCGTGCAGGTGGACGTCGTACTCTTCATTGCCGTCCCATTCGTGCTCCTCGACCTGCTCCGCGCCCAGTCGCCCGTACAGCGCCTCGATCGCAGTGTTGCCCTCCAGAAACCAGGCCAGCAACGAACCGCACTCTTTTGCGCTCAGGCGGCGCGCCATTTCGCGCAAGAGCTTTTCCGCCAGAGCCGTGTGCTGGTACGACGGCCGTATGTGCAGACTGGACAGCTCGGCGTCATGGCCCAGCGTCCCGCCATGATCGGCCCAACCGAGCGCGTACCCTGCGATCCGGCCGTTATTGTCCGCCACCAGGATGACCTCGCCGGTCTGCCGCTCGATCAACTCGCGCCACTCGCTTGCCTGCTCCGGATACGAGAAGCGCGCCAGGTATTCCTGCGGCAGCAGGTGCCCGAGGTCTGCGTACTGGGCATCGACCTGCACCTCGGCCAGCCCCTGGCTGTCGGCCGCCACCGCGTCTCTGATTGCGATCATCGAAATGTCCGTGTCCATGATTGACAAGGTGGGCGCCATCCTATTTCTCAAACGGGCCTTTGACCAGCAGGGCGCCGTCGCGCATCATCAGACGCCCGCGCGCAATGACCGTGCGCGGCTTCAGGCCGGCGTCCCACGCCACCAGGTCCGCATCCGCGCCGGCAGCAATGCAGCCCTTGCGACCGGTCATCTTCAGCACGCGCGCCGGCGTCTGAGTTACCGGCTTGAGCATCTGCTCAAGCGGCAGCCCGCACTCGTTGACCGCCGCGCGCCATTCGTCCGTCAGGAAGTCCACGCCCGCGTTGAATAGTCCGATCGGTTGGCGCTTTTCATTGCGGATCGGCATCGACACGTTGCCATCCGATGTGAACGTGATGCGATCCAACGGCACGCCCAGGTTAAGCAGGTTTTTGAGCGCATCCGGGATGCGCAGTCCGGTGCCGCTGCCGCCGCGCCGCGACATGATCGCCGTCAGGTCGATCGTGCCGCCCATCTCGACGAACTTGACCGCCGGCTGCATGTGATCCGGATCGTAGCGGTTGATGTGCGTCGGGTAGAAGCACGACGCAGGCATGCCGGTGCGCTCGATCAGGGCGAAGAGCGGATCGAGGCTCGACGCCCGCTCGCCGACGTGCATGTGCACGATGCCGGCCTTGCCGCCAACGCTGGCGCCATGGACCCCCTCGACCGCCGTGCGCGCCATATCCTCTTCGGTGCAGTAGGCCATGCTCTCCGAGATCGCAAACTTGACGCCGATGCACGGGTCGATCAACATCACGTCGCGCTTGACCGATCCCGTGATCGTCACGGACGGCAGGAAGAACGAACCGGTGTAGAAGAAGTACGTGATACCGCCCAGTTGCAGTTCGCGCCCCTTCATGTACAGATCCACCAGGTTGCGCGCGTCGCAGTCCGCGCCGAGGACACCGACGCAGGTGGTGATGCCGGCGCGGATGATGTCGCCCAGTTCGATGTCGGTGACGCGCCCGCGCGGCCCCTCGTAGTCGCCGCCGCCCAGCGGGTGAAAGTGGCCGTCGATCAGGCCCGGCGTCAGCGTCAGCCCGCTCAGATCGAGCGTCTGCGACACCAATCCGGCGGCGCGCGCCGCCGCGCCCGCCCCGGCGCCCACCGCCACGATCTTCTCGCCGTGCAGCAGCACATCGACCTTACCCAACGGTTCCGGCGCATAGACCTCCGCGCCAGTCAATACGATCAACATCGCATTCCCCTTTCAGTCGGCGCGCAGCGCGCCATGCGCCGCCTACTTGATTGGCAGGGTCCCGCTGACCGGCGTCGTGCCCGACAGGTTGCCCAGGATCAGGTTCAGGCTCGAGTTCTGCGGCACCAGATAGATCACACTTTTGTCGCCCAGCACGTCCTTCAGCAGGCGCAGGCGCTCAAGCTCAAGCGCTGCCGGGTTCTGCGCGAAGACCTGGTATTTGGTGGCGCTGACGCGGCTGTCGCGGCTGGCCACTTCGAGATCGACGTCGGTCCGGGCTTTTTCGGCCAGCAGTTGCTTCTGAAGCACGAGCACTTTCTGGTCCTGCTCGAGTTGCTGGTTGGCGGCCTGCTGGCGGATCAGGTCTTGTCGCCGCTTCTCGGCATCGATCTGCGCCGTCAGCAGCGCCTTTTCGTTCAGGATCTTGCTGTACGCCGGATCGAGGGTCACATTCTTGACGCCGACCGACAGCACGTCGACCGAGAACTTGCTTGTTTCGTTGACCAGGTCCTTTCGGATCTGCTGCGCCAGCGAGTCGCGGTCATCCAGCAACTCCTCCAGCGTGAAATTGCGTACCGCTACCTTGATAGCCTGCGCGGTGATGTTGGACACCGTCTCCTGCAGGCGATTGTCGTCGCGTGCCAGCAGCGACCAGTTCGTCAGCAGGTTCTTCATCGATTCGCAGTCGGTCTTGCGCTTGAACTGCACGGTGATGTCCGTGCCGACCAACTGCGTGTCCTTCGTCGCCACTTCCTTGTCGCCGACGACGAGCGTCAAGGCGTTGGATGAGACCGATGTCAAATCGCTGAAGAGGCCAAGGTCGGTATACACGCCCGGCCCGACACAATTTGTAATGCGGCCGCCGTCGCGCTGGGCAGCCACTTCATTGGTGGCAACCGCCTCGTTGAGATAGCACCCCGTGCTGGTCAGCGCGGCCAGCAGCGCGATCGCAACCGGCAGAAGTCGTTTCATGCTCGCCTCCCCAAAGAAGGTGATTTGTTGTCAAGCATCGGCAATCTGAATCCGAATCCGTTTGTTGATCTTGCCTTTGCTCTCGTACCCGACGACTTTGACGCGCCCGATTTCATGCGTGTGCGCGACGTGCGTGCCGCCGTCGGCCTGCAAATCCAGTCCTTCAATATTGACCGTGCGCACCTCCGGGATGCCCGGCGGCAGCAGGTTGATCTTCGTGCGAATCAAATCGGGAATCTGGAACGCGATATCGCGCGGCAGAATCTTGACCGTGATCGCGTAGCCCTTCTGGATCTCGGCATTGACAGTGGTCTCAATTTCCCCCACAAGCTCTTTCTGCATGCGCTCGAACTCGAAATCCATGCGCGCATCGAGCGGCTCCATATTACCGCCGGTGACGTGCGCGCCGTAGTCGCGGTAGACGACGCCGCACAGCACGTGCAGCGCGGAGTGCGTGCGCATCAGCTTGTAGCGCCGCTCCCAGTCGAGCGCGCCCGTGACGAAACTACCTGGTCCCGGCAAAGCGCCGCCTTCGAGCGTGTGCCAGGCGAGATCGCCCTCTTTCCTGACCTTGGTGACGCGCCAGGTGTGGCCATGCCCCGACAGCGTGCCAAAGTCGCACGGCTGGCCGCCGCCGCCGGGATAGAATGCCGTGCGGTCGAGCGCCACTTCGCTGTCGCGGGACTCCAGGACGCTGGCCTCAAACTGCTTGACGTAGGCATCCAGTTGGTAGATCAGAAGATTCATCGGCATGGTCACTCCTCGCGCCGCGCGGCGCCATCACACCGAATCGCGGCCGGGCTCGCGCGCGCCGTTCAACGTGCGCATGCTCGTAAGGTACGTGTCAAAACCGAGCGACTGCCAGAACCGCAGACCGCCCGGGTTGGTGGCGAGCACATCCAGCGTGATCAGGCATCCGGCCGGCAGCCGCTCTACCGCCAATCGCTCGAATGCGCGCCGGCCGATGCCGCGCCCGCGCAGCGCGCGCTCAACAAAGAACTGGCGCACATAGACACGCGACCGGCCCGGACGGTACTCGTCGCTTTGCGCCCGCCAGACCGCATAGCCAGCCAGCGCCTGCCCCAACCCGATCACGTCGATCGCGTATTCGCGGCGCGCATGCCAGTCTTCCATACGCGCTTGCAGCTCGGCGATCGACATGGCATTCTCGCTGCCTTCATCCTCGATCAGCCGCCGGTTCATACGCGCCAGTTCCGGCCAATCGCCCGCTGCTGCCGGTCGCACCGTCAAGGCCTGATTGTCCATCGAGTCCGCACCGGCCACTGCACATAAACGAAAACTCCCGTCCCGCGCAGGGACGAGAGTTCAGACGAATCCCGTGGTACCACCCTTATCGGCCACCGTGCACGGCAGCCACTTGGCCAGGCGCAATCACGCCTGCGCGGTGGTAACGGGGCGCGGCCCCGGCGCAGATTACTTGCCACCCAACACGGGCATGGCGTTCGTCGCACGGCTCCGGAAGGATTTTTGCACTCGCAGGCGGCGTCCGGCTCGCACCACGCCCGGACTCGCTGATCCGCCCCGCGCATGCTACTCGTTTCCATCAACGCGGTTGGCCTTTATTATGCGACCGCCAATTCGGATTGTCAAATTGCCGAGGTCGCAAACGCCGCTGCGGCCCCCTGGCTTATCGAAGGGCCGCGCGTCGTAACCGCGCAGCTTCAGACAGCCGGCGGCGTCGACAGGCTCTGAGACCTCGCGGGTCTTGAAGACCCGCGAGGTCTGCTATCCTGATCCCGTTTGTTCCCCGCTTGCCTCCCGTCCCCCTTTCACGTACAATTTCGCCATTCTGCTGTACGGCACGGCCCGACGTTCAAGACGCCACCGCCCTGCGGCACGTTCAAGCGACTGCCGCGCGCCTGCGCCCGGCAGTCGCGGATGGATATATAGCACTTCGCACGAGGGAGTGACCGTTTGCCAATCGCGCGTTCCGCCAGTGGCGGGAGTTCGTTAGTTCGCTCGACGCTCATCGTGATGGCCGGCTACCTGGCCAGCAAACTGGTCGGCCTGGCGCGCGACCCGCTGATCGCCCGCGCCTTCGGTGCGCGGCCTGAACTCGATGCGTACTACGCCGCGTTCAACATCCCCGACCTGCTCTTTACATTGATCGCCGGCGGCGCACTGGCGACCGCCTTCATCCCGGTATTCACCGAGGCGCTCTCGCAGCGCGGCCGAACCGACGCATGGCGCTTGGCCAGCGCCGTCATCAACTGGGTGATTCTGCTGACATTGGTGCTGGCGGTGCTGGTCGCGCTGGCCGCGCCGGCGCTGATCGGCTGCTGCCTTGCGCCCGGTTTCTCGCCGGAGCAGCAGGCGCTGACCGCTGAACTGATGCGCCTGATCCTCGTTTCGACGGTCGTGTTCGCGCTGGCCGGCGTCCTGATGGGCATTCTGAACGCCCAACAGCACTTCCTGTCGCCGGCGTTCGCGCCCGCGCTTTACAACCTCGGCATCATCGGCGGCGCGCTCTTCCTCGCGCCGCGTTACGGCATTCATGGCCTCGTGTACGGCGTGATCATCGGCTCCGTCCTGCACCTGGCCTCGCACATCCCCCCAATAATCCGCCACGGCGTGCAGTACCGCCTGCTGCTCCTGCCGCATGAACCGGCGCTGCGCGAAATCGCCCGATTGATGGGGCCGCGCATCGCCGCGCTCGGCGTGATCAAGATCAATGCGCTGGTGGCAACCAACCTCGCCTCGCGGCTCCCGGACGGCAGTGTCGCCGCTCTCAATCTGGCTTGGAACGTCATGCAGATCCCGGAGACGATCATTGCCACGGCGATTGCCACGGCGTTGTTCCCGACGCTGTCGCGCTTCGCCGCCGAGGGCCGCACGGAGGAGCTGAAAGTCAGTGTGGTGTCGGCGTTCCGCGCCATCCTGCTCCTGAGCATCCCGGCGCTGGTCGGGCTGGTGCTGCTCGGCCGGCCGGTCGCCCAACTGCTGTTCGGCGGCGGCCGCTGCGATGCGGGTTGCGTCGATGCGGTGGTGTGGGCGTTGCAGTTCTACGCGCTGGCGCTGATCGGCCAGTCACTGCTCGAGGTCGCGGCGCGCATGTTCTACGCGCAGAAGGACACGAAGACGCCGCTGGTTGCCGCGGCCATCGCCATGGGCTTCAACGCGCTCATGGCCGTTGCGCTGGTCGGGCCGCTGGCGCACGGCGGCATCGCGTTGGCCAATGCGGTCGCGGTCAGCGTCGAGGTGGGGTTTCTGCTGCTGGTGGCGCGCCGTCGCCTGCCGGGGATGCCGCTGAAGCGGCTGGCGACGCTGGCCGTGCAAGGCAGCGTCGCCGGCGGCAGCATGGCGCTCGCCATCGCGGCGTCGGCGCTGGCGGGCATAACCTCGCCGCTGCCGGCGCTCGCCATCGGCGGCGCAGCCGCCGCCGGTTACTTCGGCATCATGTGGATTGCGGGCGTCGAGGAGTTGCGGGCGCTGCCGCGCCGGCTACGTTCCGGCCAGCCGCAATAGGAGCAGCATCGCCACCTGCCCGGTCTGCTTCAGCTTCGCGACGTCGATCTGATCGAACGTATCATTCGGCATGTGGATGTCGCCGTAGCGTTGCCAGATGAAGAATATGGCCGGCACCCCGCGCTTCAGGAACGACTCGTGGTCGCTGCCTCCACTTACCTGTTCGCGTCCGGTTTTCACGCCCAGGTCCCGCGCTGCGGACTTCGCCTGGTCTGCCAGCGCCGGTGAATCTTCGGTGATGTTGAGGCCGTCACCCAGTCCGGCCCCGACCACGTCGAGATTGATGTAGCCCTTCGTCTGCGTCAGTGGAAATAGCGGGTGATCGACGTAGTACTTCGACCCGATCAGCCCGGACTCTTCCGCGCTCCACGCCGCAAACACGATTGTGCGCTTCGGCTTGATTCCCGCTTGCACGAACTGCTCGGCCAGCGCGACGACCACGGCCGCGCCCGATGCGTTGTCGTTGGCGCCCTGGAAAAGCAGCCCGCCCGGGTCAACGCCGACATGGTCATAGTGGCCGCCCACGATCAAGACCTCGGCGGACAGGCTCGGATCGCTGCCGGGCAAGGCGGCCACGACGTTCTTGGTCGGTGCATCCTTGATGTCCACTTTCAGGGACATGCGCACCCGCGCGGATGTGGCGATCGCCACCCCTTCGCGGCTGGCGCGCTCTTCGAGTTCGGACAGTCGTCCGGCGCTGCCCATCATGATTTGCGCCGCCGTGTTCGACACAACCAGCAGCGGGTGCGTCTCGTTCGGCAGGCCGCTGCCGGCAATGTACGAGCTCTTGAACGCCAGGTTGTCCGGGCTGTTAGTGATCACGAGCAGGCCCGCCACACCGTTGCGGAACAGGTTGGCGGCCCAGTCGCTCACGCGCTGGTTAGGTGGCTGGAAGACCAGCGCGATCTTGCCATTCAGGTCGGACGCCAGCCGTATATCGCGCTCCGTGCCGCGCCCGAGAAAGATTACGCTGCCTTCCGCCTGCGCACTGGCGGTCATCCACTGCCCGCTCTCGCGGAAGTCCACGCGAGGCACGAACGACTGCTTGACCGCGCCGCCGTCGCCCAGCAGCGCCAGCGCCGGCGCATCGGCCAGATCGACGAACGGCAGCATGAAGTTCTGGAAATAGGTGCCGCCATCGCCGATCGGCTTCAGGCCGGCGGCCTTGAAGCGTCCCGCGATGTACTCGGCGGCCAGATCGCCGCCGGCGGCCCCGGCTTTGCGGCCCGCCATCGCCTTGCTCGTCAGGACGCGCGTATGCTCGTACGCCGCGCTGCCGTCAAAGGCGCGCACCAGCGCCAGCTCGTCGGACGATGATGGCGCCGTCGTTGCCGCAGCGGACGCGGGCGTGCCGGAGCGCGGCGGGAAGGTCGGCACGACGACTTCGGGGCTCGGCAGCACCGGGAGCGTGCGCGGCGTCGCCGGTGCGCGGGTAGCTGTTGGCTCGGGCGTTGGCGTCACCTGCGGTGCGCAACTCACGAGCCAGAGCGCTCCAAGCGCAATCCCGATCAGAGCGCGGTGCAGCGATACTGACATGCTCATCACAAGCGGGCTCCTCGCACTACCGCACGCGATAGCGCTCCACGATGCGGCGCGTCTCCTCGAGCGGCAGCGCGTGAGCCGTGCGCCCGCGATAACCGACGGTCGTCTCCGCGCCGGTTAGCGAATTCAGGATCGCCTCCTCGGTCGCCTCGGCCACCGCCTCGAAGAACACGTTCAGATGGTGGTGTGGGACCATCGCCAACGGGTACAGTTGATCGGACTTGGTCGGCAGGTCGTTGCCGGTGGCGAACGCCAGGAACAGGTCGCCGCTGCTGTTGTTGCCCAGCCCGCCGACGCGTGCCAGCCCGACCGTGGCTCGCTGGGCAAGCCGCCGGCACTGGGTGGCGATCAGCGGCGCGTCGGTCGCCACGATCACGATGATCGAGCCGTCCTTCAGCCGCTCGGTCCACGGCGTCGGCACCTGTTCCGCGTCGAGCAGGCGGCCAACCGGCACGCCATCGACGCGCAAGAAGCGGCGCGTGCCGTAGTTCGACTGCACGAGCACGCCGACCGTGTGAGTGCCGACCGGCGTCGTGACGACGCGCGACGCCGTGCCGATTCCGCCTTTGAAGTCGTGGCAGATCATGCCGGTGCCGCCGCCAACGCAGCCTTCATCAGGCACGCCGCCGCGCGCACTCCCCAGTGCCGCCAGCGCATGTTCGCGCGTCAGATGAAACGCGTTGATGTCGTTCAGCCAGCCGTCGAATGTCTCGGTCACGACCGGCAGGTAGAACCGTTGCGTGTCGTCGCGCTGCGTTTCATAGTAGACCAGCGCATCACGCACGATGCCGACCTGATGCGTATTGGTAATCGCGATCGGCGAGCCAAGCATGCCGGACTCTTCGAGCCACGGCAGGCCGGTCATCTCGCCGTTGCCATTGAACGAGTGGAACCCGGCAAACGCCTTGTTCATCCAGATGTCGCCCTCGCGCGGGACGATCATCGTCACGCCGGTTCGCGCCACACGCGGCTCGTCGTAGTTCAGCGTCGTGTGGCCGACCAGCACGCCCGGCACATCGGTGATGGCATTGTTGGGTCCGGTGGGAAGCTCGCCAATGGTGATGCCGAGGTCCCGCAAGCGCGCGCGCGTCATAGTTGTTCTCTCCCGATCTTCGTATTATTGATGTCAGCCAGCATAGCGGCGAACCAGCGCCAGCACGTCGTCCACCGGCAGGGCGTACCGCACATGATCGTCGCGACCCACGGTCGTCTCGGCTGTAAAGAGCGAGTTCAGCACCGCTTCCTCGGTCGCTTCAACCACGGCCCGGAACAGATCGTCCATCGACTCTTCGCGCACGATCGCCGGGCGCATCGCCGCGACGTCCGGCGCCTCATGGGTAATCCGGTAGGCCGTGCTGAAGGCAACGGCGAAATCGCCGGAGCCGTGCCCGTACAGGCTGCCGGTGCGCGCCAGTCCCGCCGACACACGGCCGCACAGGCGGTGCAGTTGCCGCGCGTCGCACGGCGCGTCGGTGGCCAGCACGATCATGATCGAGCCTCTGTCAGCCGGCGCGGTGACGGGCGGCTCAATGTGCCGGCCAACCGGCGTCGGCCCAACGCACAGGTCGCGCGAGGCGCCGAAGTTGGATTGCACCAGCGCGCCGACCGTGTAGCCGGTGCGCCCGATCCGGCTCGCGGTGCCGATGCCGCCCTTCCAGCCGTAACAGACCGTGCCCGTGCCCGCGCCGACGCAGCCTTCGGCGACGGCGCCCTCGGCCGCGCTTGCAATCGCAGCCAGCACGTGCGCGGTAGTCACGTGTCGCCCCTGGATGTCATTCAGGTGACTATCGTTGGTTTCGCCGACCAGCGGGTTGACGCTCGTCGTGCGGATGCCGATCTCGGGGCTCTGGCTGATGGCATAGTCTACCAGGGCGTCGAACACCCGGCCGACATTGAGCGTGCTGGTCAGCGCGATCGGCGTCTCGATGTTGCCCAGTTCCCGCACCTGCTCGAAGCCGGTCGGCTTGCCAAAGCCGTTGATGGTTTGCACCGCTGCCGGCGCCTTCTCGCGAAACAGGTTGCCGCCATGCGGAAGGATCACGGTCACGCCGGTGCGCACCGGACCTGCGCCCGGGCGCAGCGGCCCATCGCCGCTGACCAGCGTCGTATGCCCGACCTTGACCCCGGCCACATCGGTGATGGCGTTGAGCCGGCCGGTCGGCAGTTCGCCCGTTGTAATGCCCACCTCTCGCATGCGCGCACGCGCCATGGTTCGCTCCCGGTGTACGTTGTCGTGCCGAATGGCCGCGTGGCCCGCTCAGCACTGTCTACAGTCCACGATTCTACCATCGGACGGCGCATTCCCCAATGCGCTGTACGATTCAACCCGCCATGCCTTGCAGGTAGGGGCGAAGCATCGGGGCCGCGCGGTACGATAATGAGAGCCCGTACGCCCGATGCTTCGCCCCTACGACGCGCATTGGCGCGGCCATCGCATCCGGAGTAAAATGTTGCCTTGCGAGCGCGGCGCCATCAACACGTCCGCTGGCCGCGCACGCCGACATCAAGAGGAGCACTCCCTTGCAGCGCACCGCAAATCAGGGCCCAGGCATCTTTGCGCGCCTGCCCGTTCATTACGCATGGATCGTCACCGGCATCACCTGCCTCGTGCTGCTGGCCGCGGCCGGCGTGCGCGCCGCGCCGAGCGTTCTGATCAAGCCGCTGGAGACCGAGTTCGGCTGGAGCCGGTCGAGCATCTCGTTCGCCGTGGCGGTCAGCATCCTGTGGTTCGGTCTGGGCGGCCCGATCGCCGGCACGCTCGTCGATCGCTTCGGCCCGCGCCGCATTATGGCCTTCGGATTGGTGTTGATTGCCGCCGGCACCTTCGACACGCTGACGATCAGCGAACTGTGGCAGTTCCACCTCTTCTGGGGACTGATCGTCGGCGTCGGCACCGGCGCGCTGGCCAACGTGCTCGGCGCGGCGATTTCACAGCGCTGGTTCCGCAAGCACCGCGGTCTGGTGGTTGGGCTGTTCGGCGCGGCATCGGCGGCCGGGCAACTGATCTTCCTGCCTACGCTGATGAACATGACCGCCACCTCCGGCTGGCGCAGCGCGCTGACGTTCGTGGCCGTCTTTGTCGCCGCGCTGCTCGTGCCGCTGATCGTGTTCATGCGCAATCGCCCGGAGGACGTCGGCCTGCGGGCGGTCGGCGACGACGGGGCGCACGTCGAAGGCGGCGAAATGGCGCAGCGCACGCCGCTGCGCGAGGCTTTGCGCACACGCGACTTCGCACATGGTCGGCGCGAGCGTGGCCGCGTACACCGGCGGCGCACTGCACGATGCGCTGGGCGACTACACGGTGGCGTTCATGTCTGCCGCACTGCTCGGGCTGATTGCGGCCGGCTTCTCATACAGCATTCAGCGCGGCCGCAAGTGGCAGGCCGTCCCCGCTTGATACACAACCATCACAACTGAACGACCGTAGAAACCACGAAGGCACTGAGTACTCGGATAGAGTATTCAGTGCCTCTGTCTCTTCGTGGTGAAGCGCTTTGACTCAGATTGCGACTGCCATGCCATCCCCGCGCGAATCCGATGCGCCGGTCATGACGCCGCGCGCCGCATCGAAAGCGATCATCTGCGCCACCCCGCCCACGTCGGCGACACGCACCGGATGGCCCTTCGCCTCCAGCGCATGCCGGACATCGGACGGCAGCGCGGCCTCCACGTCCAGGCTCATTGGCCGGTCCAGCCCGGCCGGATCGGTGCCCGGCACGCTCAGCCAGCGCGGCGCATCGACTGCCGGCTGTAAGCCCAGCCTATGATCCAACACGGCGGTGATCAACTGCACGCCCGCTTGCGTCTGCAGGTCGCCGCCCGGCGTGCCGCCGACCAGCGACGCTTTGCCGTCGCGCGTGGCGAGAAAACAGGAGAGCGTGTGCATCGTGCGCTTGCCCGGCGCCAGTGCATTCGGATGGTTCGGCTGCAGCACAAACCCGCGTCCGGCGCGATTGTTGAACAGGATGCCGGTACCCGGCGCGACAAAATCACTGCCGAACGCCTTGGAGAGGCTGTGAATGAACGACACCGCGTTGCCGGCCGCATCGGCCACGCAGAAGTAACTCGTATCCCCGTCGGCCACCGGCAGCGGCAGCGTCTGCGTGGAAGCCCGCAGCGGATCGATGGCGGCGCGCGCGCCTTCGGCGTACGCCTTTGACAGCAGCGTGTCGAGCGGCCAGCTCACAAAGGCCGGGTCGCCGGCATAGCGGTTGCGGTCGGCGAACGCGATCTTCTTCGCTTCGATCATCAGGTGGATCGCATCAGCCGAGTTATGCGCAAGCCCGGCCAGGTCGAAGCCTTCGAGGATGTTCAGCATCTCCAGCAGCATGAATCCCTGCGACGGCGGCTTCGGCTCGTAGATCGTATGCCCGCGATACGTCACCGACGGCGGCTCGTAGAGCTCGGACTGATGCTTCGCGAAATCGCTCGCGGTGAACAAAGCGCCGGCATCGTCCAGTCCCTTGAGCAGAGCGCGGGACAGGTCGCCGCGGTAAAACTCCTCAGCGCCGCCGTCCGCCACACGGGCCAGGCTGCGCGCCAGATCGCGCTGTACCAGCCGGTCGCCGGCGCGATACGGCTCTTCGCCGCGCAGGTAAGCCTCAGCCGAGGCCGGGAATTTGGCCAGGTTGCGCGCACTGGCCGCAAAGTGCCCCGCCATGCGCGGCGGCACCGGGAAGCCCTCTGCGGCGTACGCGATGGCCGGCTCCAGCAACTGCCCGAATGGTCGCGTGCAGAAATGCGCGTGAAACGTCTCCCAGGCATGCACGGCGCCCGGCACGGCGATGGAGAGCGGCCCGTTGAGCGGCATCTGCTTGAAACCGCGCTCACGATAGAATTCGATGGTGGCGCCCGATGGCGCGCCGCCGCTGCCGTTGAGTCCGAACACCCGGCCGTTGGACGCTTGATAGCCCAGCGCGAACACATCGCCACCGAGCCCGCACATCGGCGGCTGCACCACCGCCTCTACGGCGGCGACCGTCAGCGCGGCGTCGAACGCGTTGCCGCCGTCGGCGAGCACGCGCGCGCCGGCCGATGCGGCCAGCGGCGAATTGGAGCAGACCAGACCGCGCGCCGAGTAGACCTCGCTTCGTGAGTGCATGGCATTCCTCAGGCGGCCGGAGTATCCGCAGTCTCGGTAACCGCGTCTGCGGCATCGGCCTCGTCTTCGAGTTTCGTGTGCGCCGCATCGAGCACCGGGCGCAGCGCCTGCTCGACGGCTGCCTGTTGCACGGCGCCGTACAGGTACTGGCAGACGTTAGCGACGGCCCGTGCATGGCCGCCGGCGGTGTCATCGGTCGCCGCTTTCTGGAATACGTCCCAGGTTTCGGCGTTGCTGTTCTTGAGCCACGCCAACCCAAGCTTCCGCAACGCGTCCTCCTCCGGCGACCAGTGGCCGCCCTCGATCTCGGACACCAGCACCTTGACGCCATCTTGCGACCCTTGCAGGAAACGCAGATACGAATGCGAGCTGCCGGTCGCGGCAATGTCGTCAATGCGGTGCGCCAGGTACTGCAAACCTTGCGCTGCCAGCAGGCTTGGCAGATGGTCCAGCGTGTGTTTTTCCGTCCACGCCTGCTTGATGTTCCAAATCAGCGCGCCCTTGGCATTCGGCAGTTCGGCGCCGGCGCTTTCCTGGCTGATCTTCCCCTGCTGCACATCGACGACAAGCTGGCGCACGGCGTCATGCGCGTCGGCATCCAACATCGCCGTCCCGTACGACATGAATGTCTCGTGTATAACCTGTTCGGTCTCTTTCGTCAGGAACTCGACCTGCGCGCCCTGGCGCGCCGCGCCGATGTGCGATCGCTTCTCCAGCTTGTGCTTCCGTTTCTGATCCCGGCTGAGTTTCTTTTTGGCCATGTGCAACCATCCCGTGTAGACTCGAAAATAAACCTGACAGGATCGGTCTGATCCTGTCAGGCTGAATGTGCCGCGCAGATTGTAGCGAAAAACGCCGGTTGGCGCAAAGATTCAGTCGTGCGTCCAGCAATTCTCAATTTGGCTTTGTACGGGTACTTTCCAATGCCGCTTGCGATGCGCTGGCCCTCAGGCGCTTGTCACGCAAGCTGGCCCGCCGAAAAAGTGGCGCTGCCCTCCCCCCGACCCCCTCCCAACTTCGTTGGGATATTGGCAGCCGACTCCAAAATGAGAATTGCTGTCGTGCGTCAGCGCCGGTACAGCCACAACGCGGCGGCCATGCCCACGGCCACCAGCAGGCCGAGCGCGCACGGCACGCCGAACGCCCCGGGGGCCCCACCCGTCGCGGCCGGTGCAGACGTCGTGACGGCGGGAACTGGCGTGTTCGTTACAGCCTGCGGCGCGGGCGTTGACGCCAGAGCGTTTGGCGTGACCAGCGGAAGCGTCGCCGGTGTGACCTGGGCCGCCGGGCCGCCCGTATCAAAGATCTCGTACGCCTGCCCGTCGAGCACGACAATCACGTTGGCGCCGAGTGCAAAGTAGCGCGACCATTCCGGGTGCTTGTCCAGCAGGCCGTAGTAGTCGGCGCTCTGGAAGGCGACCTTCGTCGTCGTCATCTTACGGTTGTCAAAGGTCGTGTCGGTCCAGACGCCCTTGTTGTTCACAAACGCGCGGTCGCCCACGTACTGCAATGCCAGATACGCTTCGCGCTGCGCGGACGGCGTGGCCGTACCCGCCATGCCCGGCAGCGGTACGGCAGCCGCAGTGGTCGGCGCGGCGGCCGGCGCGTTGGCAGACCCCATGCGCGAGTTGTTCTGCGACTGCTCGACGGCGCCGGCGCCGCTGGCCGCGGCCGGTGTGGCGTTGGCCTTCTGCATATCCGCCGCCGCCTGGTCGCGGCCCGGCTGGTTCAGCACCTGGCTCGTCTCGTTCACCAGGAACGAGGTGTAGGGCGTGACGATGCCGTAGCGCACCGACAGCGACACGATCTCGTCGACGATCTCCTTCTGCGCGCCGCGCAGCCGCACCTGATCGAGCAGGTAGCCGATCTTGCGCGTCGCCCACAGGCGCGCCAGCGACGCATCGCCGCCGGACTGTGCGAACTGGACGTCCCGATAGACGTACGACTGCGGGCGGCCGTTGATCGTGCCGGAGAGCGTAATCGTGCCGTTACCGCCGCCGCGATAGCGGCCCGCCAGCACGATCTGTTGCCCGGCAAACAGGTCAACCAGCGCCTGCGGGTACTGGTCGTTGACCGTCATGCCGCCCCAGTCGATCTTGATGTCGGCCAGCACGGGCGTGGACACCTTGGCGTAGAAGCCCGAAACCACTTCGTTGATGTTCTCTTGTGGCTTGATATACGCGCTGGCGCCACGCAGCCCCTGCGACAGCGAGTCCAGCAGGACCGTGTTCACGTCATAACCGACGCCAAACGTGAACAACCGCACGTTGCGCTTCGCGGTCTGCAGCGCGCTGGACAGAATGCGGTTGGGGTCGGTCACGCCGGTCGTCGGCATGCCGTCGGTCATGAAGATGATGATCGCCGGGCGCTCGCCGTCCACCATCGTCAGCGCTTCGAGCAGCGCCTGATTGATATCGGTGCTGCCCTCGGCGCGCACGGCGCTCACGAACGCCAGCGCGCTCTTGATGTCCGAGGCCGGGCGCAGGCTCGTCGCGTAGCGTGTTACGCCGGTGCTGAACGTGATGATGTTGAAGCGGTCGGCCGGATTCAGTTGACCGATGACGTACTGCATCGCCTGCTTGGCTTGATCGATCTTGTTGCCCTGCATCGAACCCGACACGTCAAGCACGTAGATCACGTCTTTCGAGACCACTTCGCCCGGGCGCGCCTCAACCTTCGGCGCGGCCAGCAGCACGAAGAAGCCATCCTCGCCACTCGCCGGCTTGTACGTCAGCAGGTTGACGGCGATATCGCCCTGCGAAGTCGAGAAGTACAGCGCGAAGTCCTGGTCGGGCCGCACGTTCTTCGCTTCCCAGCCGGCTACCGCCGCGTACTCCCCGTTGCGCTTGACCGCAACGTCATGCGACGGCGAGTAGATCGCCTTGATGGCGTCTTTCGATTTGATATTCACGGTCACCGAGGCGTCGAGCAACGGGCGCGACGAGAACTTCTCGGTGTTCAGCGGGTAGACATACTTGATCAGGCCGTTTTCCGCAGCCAGCACCTGCTTGTATTCCAGTTCGATACGCTTCTCGCCATGCGCCGGTATGGGGTAGACGCGCGCCTGAAACGCGCCACGCCCCACGTACTCCAGCAGCGCCGGGTCGCGCCGCTGGTTGACAATGCCCGTGTAGATCTGGCGGGCGCGGTTGGCATCCAGCACCTCGGCCTCCAGGCGCTTGCCGTCCACCCACATGGCAAAGTCCGACACCGTGGCATCGGGTGGCAGCGGGAAGATGTACAGCCCTTCCAGGTCAACGCCGCTGTCGTTCAGAAACACCTGGTCGACGCGCGTTGTCGCAACCTGGTTGTCGATGGTGACCGTCACACGGTGATATTTGATGGCGAGGGACGGACTGACCGGCACGCAGCGCGCCCCGGCCGGGCACGGCTGCAGCGTGGGTGTGGGACACGGTCGCGGCGCTTGCCCATCCATCGGCGGCGGACACGGCACGACGATGCCGTCGGCGCGCACGGGCATGGCGCCCCAGGCAAACGCCAGCAACAGCGCGAAAAACAGAACGAATCGGAACGGGTGTTTCATGGCAGCCTCCTTTATGGCGTCTCAACAACCAGACGCCGCGCAAGGGCCGTTTGTTCCCGTCCGGGCGCAAAAAGAGCCGCTCTCGGTGATCGACGAGAGCGGCCCAAATTCCAGAACGGTCAGGCAGTCGCGGACTAGCGGCGTCGCAGCCGGAAATCGCCACCAGCGTTCTGCCAGATGCTCAAGCCGCCAACATAGCCGTAACCCATGGCGTAGATCAGCAGCCACTGGCTGACGCGCCCGGCCGCCTCGTGGTTGCCCACGACGTAAAACGCCAGCGCCGCCACAGCCGCCAGAAGCTCGGCCAACACGATCGGATCGCGCGGCAGCGAGTACCGCTTGTGCCACCACTGGTCGGCGCGCGAGCGCAGATCGAACTTGGGCGTGCGCTTGAATGTGTTGTCTACCCCCAGGATCGCCTCGACGGCGGCGCGCGTGTTGTTGAGCGACATGCCGGTGCCCAGCACGATCAGCATGACCATCGTGGACACGAAGCGAGCCGCGTGGCGGGCGCTGGACAGCGGACTGTGCGGGCGATCGCCCGGACGCGCGCCCGAACCCCCGCGCCGCATCATCGCCGTCGTGTAGAGGGAGATCGAGCCAAACAGCGCCCCCATCAGGTACGGCAACAGGCTGAACAGCGGCGATTGCTCAACCGACATCGGCAGCGCCAGAATAAACGCGATGACCATCAGCGGGTGCATCAGGTACCCGCCCAACTGCAACGTTGCCTGCACTTTGACCATCAGCGGCAGCCGCGCCATCCAGACCATCGGCAGCAGCTTCTTGATCGTCTGCACGGACCCCTTCGCCCAGCGAAACTGCTGGCGTTTGTAGGCGTCGATCTGGGCCGGCACCTCGGCGGGCACGGCGACATCCGTGCGGAAGCGAAACTGCCAGCCGGCTAGCTGCGCGCGGAAGCTCAGATCGAGGTCCTCGGTCAACGTGTCGCCCTGCCAGCCGCCCGCCGCGTCAATGCACGCGCGCCGCCAGATGCCGGCCGAGCCGTTAAAGGCCATGAACCAGCCCATGCGATTGCGCGCTTCCTGCTCCACTATGAAGTGCCCATCGATGCCGGCGGCCTGAATGCGAGTCAGCAGCGAGTAGTCGGCATTGACATGGTCCCAGCGCCCCTGCACGCAGCCGACGCGCGGATCGGTGAACGACGGCAGCATCTGCCGGAGGTAGTCCGGGCGCGGCAGGAAATCGGCGTCGAAGATGGCGATGAATTCGCCGCGCACGCGCGGCATGGCGTCCGCCAGCGCGCCGCCTTTGAAGCCGTGCGGCTGCGCGCGCCGCACCACTTCGATCCAGTGGCCGTTGGCGGTCATACGCGCCGCTAGGCGGTCCACAATCTCGCGTGTCTCGTCGGTCGAGTCGTCGAGCACCTGGATCTGCAGGCGCTGGCGCGGATAGTCGAGCGCGCCAATCGCGCCCAGCAGCCGCTCCACGACGTATCGCTCATTGAAAATTGGCAGTTGAACCGTGACGACCGGCACATCCGCCGTTGCGGGCGCTGCCACCACGTCGGCGGCGCGCGGGCGCGGCTTCAGCCAGAAAATGGCCGTCAAGATCAGGCTGTTGAGTCCGTAAATTGCCAGGATCAGCAGGCTGGCAACGTATAGCCCTTCTACCATCGCTCACCCCATAGAATCATACATATCAAGCCCTGAATTATAGCATGGGCCGCTCGACATCACCGAATGTGCATAGCGCCACCAGCAATTCTCATTTTGGAGTCTGTCCACCAAGTTACCCCCCTCATCCCCTGGCCCCTTCCCCCCCGCGCGCGGGGGAGAAGGGGAAAAGTGAATGGGGAGGTGCGCGGCGGCGCAGCCGCCGCGCCAATCCCCATCGAATCGCTCCCCCTCCCAACTTCGTGTATAGACCGGGGACATGGTTGACAGGTGTTCGGGGACATGGTTGACACTCACATACGGTATGATGACCCTCATTCAGGAGGTGTCACATGCCATGGACCGAGGTCTCC
>JACRMK010000002.1 GCA_016235055.1 Chloroflexota bacterium
GATGCGCCAGGGACGCACACTCGCGCATGGAAATGGGCGTGTCGTTGTAGGGACGGGTCTTTGACCCGTCCAGTTAGCCAGGTCAAAGACCTGGCCCTACGCCTGGAGTTGCCTATTTCCATGGGAGCCGGAATCCAGGCGCGGTTCCCATGGCCTGCACGCTTGCCGCATGCCGATCTGGATGCCGGCTTACGACACGCCGGCATGACAGGGTCACGAGATCCGTCGGCTCGCCGGTATGCCCTTCGGCCGCCAACCAGTGGCCGTTTGTGCGGGGCTACAGCTCAAACAGGTAGATATCGTTGCCGCGGAAGGTACGCACCAACCGCCCGCCCAGTTCGCGGTAGAACGCGCGCGCATAGGTGTTGGTGTTAAGCGTGTTCAGGTGGAAGGCGCGCACACCGCGCGCGCGGAAGGCGGCTTGCAGGGCCTGCACAAGCTGGTGCCCGATGCCGCGACGCCCGTAGTCGGGTCGCACGCCGACCGTCGTCAGCGTCGCCGTCACGATACTCCCCTGGTGCAGCACCGGCCGGTTGATCAACGTCTGCGTAATCAGCTTGCCGACCAGCCACGGCCGCCGCACCAAACCCCACGCGAGGCTCAGCGCGATGCGGGTGCCCGGCGTGCGGATCAGGTCAACCTGCAACGCGGCCGCATCGTCGGCGCCGCTGACAAACCCGACGACCGGCTGCCCATCCGCGTCCGTATCGTGCGCGCGAAAGAGGACGCCGTGCGGCGAGATGAGCAGTCCGCGGTACAACCGCCGCAGGTGCGCCTCACCCAGTTCGCCGTTGAGCGTGTAGCCGAGCACGGTGCGGTGCAGGCGCGCGATGCCCTCGACGTCGCCCATTCCGGCCGGCAGGATCTCGATCGGCATGGCGTCCGCTATCTCCGCGCCATACGCGGTGCAATGGCCCAGCCGACCAACGCCGTTGCCGCCGTGATGCCGCTCACCAGCGCACCGAGCAAAAAGACGCCGGACTCAAAGCGGAACGCCACCTGGTGCGAGCCGGCCCCAATCCACACGCCCCGGAACAGGTAGTCTGCGCGCACGATCGGCTGCTCGACGCCATCCACCCACACGCGCCAGCCGGGATACAATACGTCGGTCAGCACGAGCAAACCGGGCGCCTGCGCGTCAGCCTCGACCTGCACGTCCAGCGCCCCGTACGAGCGCAAGCGTGCCGGCGTCGCGCGCAAACCGGTGCGCGGCTTCAATAGCGACAAAGCGTCCTCGACCACGGCCGCATTCTGCACATCGCTCTGCGGATTGGCCAGCCAGGCCAGCGCCGCCTCGCGCGTATCGGCTGCTGTGACGTCGTACACGACAAACACGCGCGGCAACGGGTCGGGCACTTCGTACACGTTCAGCGCGTCCGATTGCCACACGCGCGACAATCCGGCCGCCGTTGCCTGCCCGATCCTGGCATGGCGGTTCACGACTTTGGGCAGTTCGCGCGGTATGACAAGCCAGTGCGTGCTCGTCAGGCGCAGGTACTGGAGGAACGTTCCGGCCGTGAGCAGGTCTTCGGTGCGCTGCAAGCCCAGTGGCAGATCATTTTCGCCCGAACTGGCCAGGACGCGCCAACCGGCCGGCTCGGCGTCGCCGAGGCGCGGCACCACGTCGAGGTAGCCGCCGGTCGAGAAGATGCGCGCACAGGGATCGTTCTGCTTCACAAACTCGGCGAGCGGGCGCGCGCCGTCCCAGTACGACGGCGCGATCCCCACCGCGCCGCTCGCGCCACACAGGTCGATTCCGGCAATGACGAGCAATGCGGCGGCCGGGCCGCGCGCCGCCGGACGCAGAGTGAGCGCCCAGAACGCCGCCAGCGCCGCGCCGCCAAGGAGCGCAAACGCAATCGCCTCGCCGGGCAGTCGCGCGACAACCTGCTCGCGCGTGGTCACACGCTCGATACTGAACACATCTTCCTGCTTGAGTGCCGCGTCATCTGGCGGCCGCGCGACGAGCGCGAACGGCACGGTCAGCGCCAGTGCCAGATAGAGTATCGTCAACATGCGCCGCAGGCGCAGCAGTTGTGGCCGGGCTGACGGATCGCGTGCCAGCGCCAGCAGGCCGTCGGCGCCGTGACCGATGAGGATGATGGCGGCGACGGACGTAATGAACAACCAGCGCGCGGGGATGCGGAACGACGATAGCAACGGCAGGCCCGAGGCGATCGCGTACACCGGCGTGAAGTGACCGAGCGCCAGCACCGCCGACAGGGCCGCGAGAAGGAAAGCGAACAGCACGACGGGGCGGTCGCGGCGCAGCGCGGCCGCCGCGAGGCACACGAGCGGGATGAGGCCGAGGTAGAAGTGAAACTCGTCGAAGATGCCGGTTGTGCGCCAGGTTGCCGTAGGGAGCAGGAACAGACGCGGGAAGATCAGCGCCAGCACATTCACGGGCGGCAGCGAGAGCATCTGCTGTGCCTGCTCCGGCAAGCCCTGCGCGCGGCGCGAGAGCGAGAGTAATTCGAGGCCGGTCAGCCACTGCGGCGCGCTTAAGCCGATCCCAATCGCGCCTGCCAGAGCCGCCAGTGCGCCGCTCTCGCCGGCGATACGCCAGAGCGGCACGCCACGGCTGCGCTCGGATTGCCGGCGCTGGTATAGCCCCCAGGCCGTGAATGCCCCGAACAGGATGATGGTATAGTACGGCATCTGCGGGTGCGCCGACGTGATCTGCAATGCAAATACGATGCCCGCGAGGATGGCGGTCCGCGCGCTGCGTCGTTCGATGGCGTGCAGGAGCAGCGCGCCGATCAGTGGCGCCCACGCCGCGCCGATCATGATGTTCAGGTTCGTCAGTTCGGCCGTCAGCCAGCCGCCGCCGGCATACGATAGCGCGGCGAGCAGCGACGCCCACGGGCTGGCGCCGCACTGGCGCGCCAGCGCATACGCGCAGAGACCCGCGACCGCTGCGTGCAGTAATACGAGCAGGTTCAGCGCCTGCCAGGTCTCGATCGGCAGCAGAAACACGGCATTGACGATGCCCAGCGCGCCCGCTTCGGATTCCGCGAGCAGCGGAAAGCCCATCCACGAATACGGATTCCAGAGCGGCAGCGTGCCGGAGCGCCACAGGTCGGCGATGTACGCGCGGAGCGGGTAATGGAACCACGCGAGGTCCATGAAGTAGAACGACTGCCCGAACAGCAGTTGCTCGGGATAAAAGAACGGCGGCAGGAGGAATGCCAGCAGCGCCGGCAGGGAGATTTGTCGCAGTCGCGTCATGCGGTTCTGATCCGGTGTCCAGGATAGGCTGATTGTAGCATATTGCCGATGCATGAAGCCCGGCAGACAACAAAAAAGCGGGGATGGATTGTACCCATCCCCGCTTCATCTGCCTGGTTGCCTACTCGCTCGCCAGCCGGCGCAGGACCGTCTGCAGGATGCCGCCGTTGCGGTAGTAGTCCACTTCGACCGGCGTGTCGACACGCGCCATCGTCGCGAACTTCACCGGCGCGCCGTCCTTCTTCGTCGCGGTGACCGCGATCGATTGGCGCGGCTTCAGGTCGGCCGGCACCTCGATGTCGAACTGCTCCGAACCGTCGAGTCCGAGCGACGCGGCGTTCTGCCCGCCGGTGAAGACGAGCGGCAGGACGCCCATGCCGACCAGGTTGCTGCGGTGGATGCGCTCGAACGACTCCGCGATCACGGCGCGCACGCCGAGCAGGTACGGGCCTTTGGCCGCCCAGTCGCGGCTGGAGCCGGTGCCGTACTCTTTGCCGCCCAGCACGATCACGGGCGTGCCGGCCGCCTTGTACTTCATGGCGGCGTCGTAGATCGACAGCTCCTGGCCGTCGAAGACCGTCAGACCGCCTTCTTTGCCGCCCAGCATCAGGTTCTTGATGCGGATGTTGGCGAACGTGCCGCGCATCATGACTTCGTGGTTTCCGCGCCGCGTGCCGTACTGGTTGAAATCGCGCGGCGCCACGTCGTGATCTTCCAGATACTTCGCCGCCGGGCCGCCCTTGGCGATGTTGCCGGCCGGCGAGATGTGGTCGGTCGTCACCTTGTCGCCGAACAGGCCGAGCACGCGCGCGCCCTTGATCGGTGCGATCGTGCCGACGGAGAGCGCCGTGTGCTCGAAGTACGGCGGGTTCTGGATGTAGGTCGACCAGTCGTTCCACTTGAACAGGTCGCCGGTGATGCCGCTGATGGCGTTCCAGCGCTCGTTGCCGTCGAACACGTTGCCGTACTGAGTGGCAAAATGCTCCGGCTTGAGCGAGCGCGCCATCGTCGCGTTGACTTCCTGCGTGCTCGGCCAGATATCCTTCAGGTAGACCGGCTGGCCGTCCTTGCCGGCGCCGAGCGGCTCGGTCGTCAGGTCGATATCGACGCGGCCGGCCAGCGCGTACGCCACGACCAGCGGCGGCGAGGCGAGGTAGTTGGCCTGCGCGAACGGGTTGACGCGCCCTTCGAAGTTGCGGTTGCCGGACAGCACTGCCGCGGCGACCAACTGGCTGTCGGTGATCGCTTGCGCGATCGCTTCCGGCAGCGGGCCGCTGTTGCCGATGCAGGTCGTGCAGCCGAACGCCGCGACGTTGAAGCCCAACTGGTCAAGGTACGGCTGCAGGCCGGATTCGTTCAGGTACTCGGCGACGACTTTGGAGCCGGGTGCGAGGCTCGTCTTGACTTGCGGCGCGACCGTCAGCCCCTTCTCGACCGCCTTCTTGGCGACCAGCCCCGCGCCGAGCATGACGCTCGGGTTCGAGGTGTTCGTGCACGACGTGATCGCCGCGATGATGACCGCGCCGTGCTTCAACTCGTACGACTTGCCATTGTCCTTGATGACCGCCTTGTTGGCGAGCTTGTCGGCGGGCAGGGCATAGCCGCTGTTCTTGATCGGCGCGGTGAGCGACGCCGCGAACGACTTCTTCATGTCGGCGAGCGCGACGCGCGCTTCGGGGTTCTTGGGACCGGCCAGCGACGGCTCGACGGACGCCAGGTCGAGCGCGAGCGTATCGGTGAATTCGGGGTCGGGCGTGCTGTCGGTGCGGAACAGGTGGTTCGCCTTGGCATACGCCTCGAGCAGGTCAGCCGACTTGGCGCGGTTCGTGCGGCGCAGGAAGCTGACGGTCTCGGCGTCGACCGGGAAGAAGCCCATCGTCGCGCCGTAGTCGGGCGCCATATTGCCGATCGTCGCGCGGTCGGGCAGGCTGAGCGCGCTGATGCCGGGGCCGTAGAACTCGACGAACTGGTCGACCACGTTCTTCTTGCGCAGCATCTGCGTGCAGGTCAGCACCAGATCGGTGGCGGTGATGCCGTCGCGCAGCTTGCCGGACAGCTTGAAACCGACCACGCGCGGCGTCAGCGTGTAGATCGGCTGGCCGAGCATGACGGCCTCGGCCTCGATGCCGCCGACGCCCCAGCCGACGACGCCGAGCCCGTTGATCATCGTCGTGTGCGAGTCGGTGCCGACGAGCGTGTCGGGGCAGATGACGCCATCGCGCACGAAGATGCCCTGCGACAGGTATTCCAGATTGACCTGGTGGATGATGCCAGTCGAGGGCGGCACGACGCGGAAGTTGTCGAACGCCTGGCGCGCCCAGGCCAGGAACTCGTAGCGCTCGGCGTTGCGCTCGAACTCGAGGTCGGCATTGCGCTGCAGCGAGAGCGTCGAGCCGAAGAAGTCGATCTGTACGGAGTGGTCGATGATCAGATCAACCGGCACGAGCGGGTTGATCTTGCGCGGGTCTTTGCCGAGGCGGCGCATGGCGTCGCGCATCGCGGCGAGGTCGACGACCGCCGGCACGCCCGTGAAGTCCTGCATGACGACGCGCGCCGGCAGGAACGGGACCTCGACCTGCTGCGGGTTGCGCGCGTCCCAGCCGGCCATCGTGCGCACGTCGTCGGCGCTGACGATGTAGCCGTCTTCGTTGCGCAGGACGTTCTCGAGCATCACCCGGATCGAGAACGGCAGGCGGTCGAGGTTGGGCGCGACGCCGGACTTCTGCAGGGCGTCGAGCCGGTAGTACGTCAGGTCGCCCAGTTTGGCCTGGGCGGAAAACGAGTTCTTGGTGGACATGAGGTTGTGCATCCTTGTGATTTTGAGATGTAATCGTGCTGCGTTCTACTCGTTCAGACCAGACAGGTTGTCGGGCCGTTCACCCGCGCATTACACCGGTGTCCGCTCGGCATCCATCCATGCCGGTTGATGGCTACCGTACAACACGTCCGGATCCAAATCGGCGCCATTCTCCCATACGATCGTGCCTAATTCCGAGTCAACGCGCACGGTGCGGAAATAATCGGCGTTGGATCGCATCGGCTCAAAGATCGGCCCTCGCATCAATGGGAGCAAATCCACGACCCGTTCTTCGCCCGTCGAGAACTTCAGCCATACCCGGTAGAGCTCCAGCGCCTTCACCGCCACCACTATGGCCATAACACCCTTTCAATCAAGCGGCTCTATCCAGTCCAACGGCAGACCTGCTTGTGCCTTTTCCCAATCCAAACGCAGTGCTGCCCTATGAAGCGCAGCCCATTCTAACACCATATTCAGCGCCCGGCGTGGTATTTGCCCCTCGCGGATGTCCAATGTGTCGATTTCCACCACAGCCATGAACTCCGCATACTTCACATGGAAGTGCGGCGGCGCATGATCGCTATGATACATGGCAATTACAATGCCAAAGAACTGGCTTATCCGTGGCATGAAACGGCTACCTATCCGTTATTATACGACAGTTGGCGCGCGCGCCGCGTAACCCTGTCATCCCGCCGTGCGACCTTCGTCCGTTTGTCCGTTCGATGCAGCGGGGCCTCATGCCCCGCTGCGCTCATCGGTCGGCGGCGTGAGGCCGCCGACCAGCGTCCGTTGTCTCTCCCACACCGCGCGGTGCGCCTGCGCGTTACGCACATAGCCCGCCGCGCCGCGCCGGTTGCGCTCGGCTAGTTTCTCGTCGACCGGGCGCACGACCTTACCCGGCACGCCGAGCACGACCGAGTTGGGCGGCACGACCATGCCTTCCGGCACGAGCGCGCCCGCACCGATGACCGAGCCCGCGCCGATGACGCAGCCGTTCAGCAACGTCGCGCGAATGCCGATCAGCGCGCCATCCTCGACCGTCGCGCCGTGTACGATCGCTCCATGGCCCACCGTGACATCGTTGCCGACCGTGGTCGGATAGCCGGGGTCGGCATGGATGACGGTGCCGTCCTGGATGTTGGTGCGCTCACCAATACGGATCGGCGCGACATCGCCGCGCAGCACACACGCATACCAGACCGACGCGTCCGCCCCCATGGTCACATCGCCGATGACGATGGCGTTCGGCGCGATGAAGCACGACGGGTCGATCTGCGCGCGCGACCGGTCGAGGTTGTGGGAGCGTTCAGTCATGCGGAGTCTCCAGATCAGGATACCGGCGCGGGTTCTGCGTCAACCGGCAGGTGCGTGCGGCGGAAGAACAGCCAGAAGCTGCCGACGGACAGCAGATACGACGCCACACCCGCCAGGATCGGCAACTCGAGCCGCCCCTGGCTGAGCCATTCACCGGCCAGGCGCGGGCTGGCCGCGTTCGCGAAGCTCCATGCGCCGAACGTCAGGCTGCTGGCGGTGGCGCGTTCGGCCGGATCGACCGCGCCCATGATGTACGACTGCTGCGCCGGCCATGCGAGATTCATCAAGTACTGTCGCATGAGGTACAGGAGGGCGGCAAACGCCGGCGTCGGCGCGATGACCATGCCGGCCAGCACCAACGAGGCGATGCCCTGCGTCAGGATCAGCGTCTTCGCCGTGCCGAGCGCGCGCGTGAGGCGCGGGACAATATACACCGCCGTGACCGACAGCCCCTCGCCCAGTGCATAGAACGGGCCGAGGAAGTCGCCGCTGACGCCGAAGCGCAGGTAGAACCAGAGCGACATGAGCTGGATGCTGAATCCGAGGCCAAGACCGATCAGCCCCATGAATAGCGACAATTTAGCGATGTTACCGGCCGAGCGGTGCGGCGCCAATGCGCGCCAGCCTTGCCCGGCGCTCGGCTTGTGCGCCTCGCTGACCGGCGCGACGGCAAGCACGCCGAATGCGGTCACGCCGAGCGATATCCAGAACAGCGGATGGTACGAGGCGGCGACCGCCCAGCCGAAGTTGGCCTGCAAGAACTCCGGCAGTCCCGCCAGCAGCGACCCGACCATCAACGCAACCGTCCACGCGGCGCTGCCCAGACTGAAGACGTAGGTGCGGTTGGCCTCGGTCGTCTTCTCGGCCAGCAACGCGTTAAAGCCCGCGCCGGAAAGCGCGCCAGCCACGCCGTTCGCCAGCCCGACGCCACCGATGCCGGCCGCCAATGTCAGAACGGTCACATCGGTTGTCACCAGGAACAGCACATACGAGATCATAGGCAGCGCCAGCCCGATGATGACAAACGGCTTGCGGCCCAGGCGGTCGGCGACAACACCGAATACGATCAGCAGGATCGCGCTGACGATACTGCTGACAGTATACAGCCCGCCGATGTCAGCAGGATTGATGCCAATCTTGTTAAAGTAGATCGGCAAGACAATCGTCAAATAGCCGATCGGCAGCGAGGTCAGGAAGGTCGACAGGCAGAGCCGCAATGCGTCGGGCGGGACCGAGTCGAGCCAGTCTTTGCGAAACACGTTCATAGGTGGAGTGTTGAACTGCGCGTGGCGATGATGCAGAGAAGACCGGGCGCCATTTGCCGACCCAGAGCAATCAATTGGATGACGCCAGCGTGTACTCGCCGCTCTGGGCGACTTCGGGCGGCAACCTGAACATAAACGCGCGCAGGTTTCGAACGAGTTCCTGCCGCCGCGTCGGATCCACGGCATATATCGAGACAGTACTATTGCCGACGACAACCTGCGTCGGCAAACGCCACTGCCCCACGCGCGCCCAGCCGAGCACCGTACCCCCGGAGTTCAGACTTGCAAACCACGGGTCATAGATTAGCGCGACGGAAACATGCTCGCGCGCGACGATCTCCGCCATGTTCTGGCGATCATAGCGCTCGGCCAATTTCAACAGCGCCACATCCCGGCTGGCCAGACCGAACAGGTCAATGTACTTCACCGGGGTTCTGTATCCAATGACGCCAATGTCGTTGATGGCCACCGTCTGGTCACGATAATACTCGTCAAGGAAGGCGCTCATCTGCCATTGCTGCTGGTAGATCTCGCGGGAGGCCGGCGGGCCGTCGCGCAGCGCGTTGCGCACACGATATCCAAACGGAACAGACAGCACCAGCACGACCGCCATGATGATACCGGCACGCAGCCGCGCCTGCCGCGTAGCCGGGAAGGAAAATGCCAGCCGGGGCTCTTCTCTGAGCACCAGCGCAATGCCTATGATGACCAGACAGACGAGATAGGCCTCGTAGCGGAAAAACCATCCGAGGATAGCGAACTCAGCGTGGAGAATGACCGTGCCGCACGCCAGCACCAATGCATAGCGGCCCCGCTTCCATGGCCGGGGATGACGGGAGCAAACCAGCACGATGATGCCGGCCAAAAGCACAGTCCATGCCACCGGGTTGTTGGCCAGATTGATCAGCGCGCGCGAGCCCAGGAGTGTTGTTGAGATCCCCGTTATGGATAGCTCCGGCCGATACCCCTTCAGCAAAGCCGAAGTCGGGAGCAGGGGCCATCCATTTGAAACAGACCATAGGCCATAAATGCCGATCAAGGTCACCGCAGACGCGGCAAGCGCCATGGCATAGCGCCAGCGGCCACGGGCAACCAGCAAGACGACCGCGATGCCGATGGCGAAGAGGCTTTCATAGCGCGCGGCAGAAGACAGTGCGGCAATCACCAGAATGGCGATGTCCGTTTTGAACTCCGGCATGGCATCGCTCACCAGCCGTCCTGAAACCAGGTATACAAACAGAAGCAAGAGAAACGCATGCAGGACGTGCTCCATCGCCTCGAAGGTGAGGAGCGGCAGTGGAACGGCCAGCAGCACAGCGCCCAAGGTTACGGCACGGCCAACAACGGGGCAACTGTGACCCAACGCCCACCCAACAGACACCAGCAACGACGTTCCGAACACCAGGTTGAGCGCAAGAGGCCAGACATCGCCCGTACCAGCAACCCGGTATATGCCAAAGAGCAGAAAAACCCAAAGCGGCGATGACGATGACGACGAGAACTCATGCACGGTCACGCCCCATACACCATTTTCGGCGGCGTGCCGGGCGATTGCCATGTGAGTGTAGGTGTCGTCCAGGGGGTATACAAGGCGACCCCCCGTGGCGTCCATGGCACGAGCGACGATCAGCGCTGTGATAGCCCAGTACGAAACGAGCGCCGAACCGATGACCACAAGGTTCCAGGCTGTGCCGACCTTCAGGGAGGGTCTTGGCATGCCTAGCTATGACTCCCGCGTCAGACGGCTGGCCACGACCTGCTCGTCGCCTGTCTTCGCCGCCGGCGCCGGGTCAGTGCGCTTGACCTCGACCTTTTCGATCTTGGCGCCCTGCATCTCTTTGATCGTCAACTGCACAGCGCCGATGGTTAGCCGCTCGCCGCTGGCGGGGATGCGCTGCAGCTGAAACAGGATCAGCCCGGCCAGTGTTTCGTAGGCGTCGTGCTCCGGCAGGTCGGTCTTGAGTTCCTCGTTGACTTCCTCGATGCGCAACTGGGCGTCCACCTCGGCGGTCAACTCGTCGAGTTGGCTGACCTCCGGCTCGTCGTCCTCCGCTTCGTCGCGCAGCCGCCCGACCAGCACTTCGAGGATGCCGCCCTGTGTCACGATGCCGGCTGTGCCGCCGTACTCGTCCACGATGACCGCCAGCGAGATGCCTTGCGTCTTCATTTCCTCAAACAGGTCGCCGACCTGCTTGAACTCCGGCACATGCATGGCCGGGCGCATCAACTGCACAGCCGGCTGCTGGCGCGCGGCCGGGCCTTCCGAGGCGAGGAAGTTCAGCACGTCCTTGATCGTGACGAAGCCGATGATGTTGTCGAGGTCGCCCTCGTAGAGCGGGTAGCGGCTGAAGTGCGACTCCGAGAACAGGGTCAGGAATTCATTGAGCGTCGCCGTCGCCTCCAGCCCGGCGATGTCCGGGCGCGGCACCATCGCCTCGCTCACCTGGCGGTCGGCGAACTCGAAGACGTTGTGAATCATCTCTTCTTCGCTCGCTTCGAGCACGCCGCCTTCCTGGCTGTCGCTGACCAGTTGCTTCAACTCCTCGACCGAGTGATAGACGCGGTGGCCGCTGATCGGTTGCGTGCCGAACAGCTTGAGCACCCACTCCGTCGCGTGATCGAGCACATAGATGAACGGGCGGAACAGCCGGTCGAAGGCGATCATCGGCACGGAGGCCATCGTGATGACGCGCTCGGCGTTGCGGATCGCCCAGACCTTCGGCGCCTGCTCACCGATGACAATGTGCAGCGCCGTAATCGCCGTAAACGCGATCACCGCGCTGGCGGCGTGCGCCACGTCCTTGACGCTGACCCACTGGCCAATCGGCAATCCGCTCAGGGGCGGCTCGATCAGATCGGCGACGAACGGCTCGCCCACCCAGCCGAGCGCCAGGCTGGCCATCGTGATGCCAAGCTGTGAGGCCGCCAGCACCCGGTCGGTGTCGCCCAACATGCGCTGGGCGCGCCTGGCGCCGACCGCGCCGGATTCCGCCTGTTGATCGATGCGCGAGCGGCGCGCGCTGACCGCCGCAAACTCGACGGCGACGAAGAATCCGTTCATCAGCAGCAAGAAGAGCACGCCAAGCAGGCGTACGATGACAGTATCCACAGAACGAATTATACCAGAGCGGCATAGACCCGAAGGGTTTTGGATGGGTTAGCAGCAATCGTGGATGAAACGTATAAGACCCTTCGGGTCTGGCCGCTGCCATTCGGCGGCGCGCCGCTGTGCTATACTTGCGCTATGCGATTCCACACTGGCCGCGCGTGCGGCAAGGCGATCCTCGCCGGCGAACATGCCGTCGTCTACGGGCGTCCGGCGCTCGGCGTGCCGCTGGCGCAGATCGCGGCTACAGCCGAAATCCGCGAAGGCACCGGCGGCGCGACGATCGTCGCGGAAGATCTCGACGCCGTCTGGACGCTCGACGAGCTGGGCGACGGCCACGCCATCGCACACATCGTCCACACGACGCTGGCGAAGCTCGGCGAAGAGGCGCCGCCGAACTTCCTGCTGACGATCCGCTCGACGATCCCGATTGCGCGCGGGCTTGGCAGCGGCACAGCCGTGTCAACGGCGATCGTGCGCGCGCTGGCCGCGCACTACGGGCACACGCTGAACGCGGCCCAGGTATCGGCGCTGGTGTTCGAGACGGAGAAGCTGTATCACGGCACGCCGAGCGGCGTGGATAACACGATCATCGCGTACGAAGCGCCGGTCTACTTCGTGCGCGGGCAGCCGCCGCAGCGGCTGCGGGTGGCGCGGCCGTTCAGACTGGTCATCGTCGATACCGGCGTGCCGAGCGAGACGAAGGTGGCGGTGGGCGATGTGCGCGCGGCGTGGCAGGCCGAACCGGCGCGCTATGAGGCGATCTTCGACGCGATTGGCAAACTGGTCGAGCAGGCACGCGACGCGATCGAGTACGGGCGCCTCGAACGCCTCGGACCGCTGATGGACGCCAACCAGGCGCACCTGCGGGAGATCGGCGTTTCATCGCCGGAACTGGAGCGGTTGATCGCGGCGGCGAAAGGCGCAGGCGCGTCCGGCGCGAAGCTGTCCGGCGGCGGGCGCGGCGGCTGCATGATCGCGCTGGTCGATGCGGCGACGCAGGCCGCCGTGCAGGCGGCGCTCACGGCGGCGGGGGCCAAAGCGGTGCTGGTGTCGGAGGTGGGAAGGTAGGGACGCGCCACAATCGGGCGGAACTGCAAAGGACAAATCCGCGAATAACGCGAATCGACACGAATAGATGCCCTATTCGCGAAGATTCGTGTTATTCGCGGATCGCTTTTTCTGGCTCTCGATCAGCCGCTTCACAAACCAGTCGACCACGCGCTTCCACCGGTCAAGGTTGTGCGCCTGTGGCCCCATGCCGTAGGGACAGGTCTCTGACCTGTGCGCCGGGCAGTTTCCCGATTGCCAGGCGCGAATGCGCGCCCCGGCGCAGGCGGGCTGATGATTACCCGTTTCGGGTAGACCTCGCGGGTTTTGAAAACCCGCGAGGTCTGGTCGCTGTGGGTAATCACCAGAATCGGGCGATTGAAGCGCGTTCGCGCTTGCGGTATAATGGCGACAGTTTGCGCGGCGTCTCCTAATTAGTTCCGCGCGTTTCGACAGGATTGCCCCGCGACGGGCGGCCTGCCGGCGGTCCCTGCTGTGCCGCATTGCGTATGGTTGCCGTTCGGCCCCGCGCGCGCCCGGGTTCGCGGTGGCGGCCATCTGCCGTGCGGTTGGATACCATCCTATCTCAAGTTCAGCATGGAGGACACGATGAATTCGATGAAATTCGAGCTAGTTCCCTCAACGACCAAGGCCGGCATAACAGGTGCCGTTGTTGGGGCGATTTTGGGGTTCGTCAACGGGCTTATACTCCTACTTCTGGCGCCATTGATCTGTCTGGTGGGCCCGATCACTGGATTGGTGGGGTTCTTGCTGCCATTCGCCATTGGCGCCTACTCGGTGATGCTGGGCCGTCAGGCAGGCCGTCCAGCAGGTAACACAGCACAAGATGCCGTCGATGGTGCCATTGCAGGAGCGATTACAGGCGCAGTCTCTGCGGTCGTTAGCGCTATAATGACCGGCCTCTCCACGGCGATCAACGGCGATGTCGGCGGAGCTCTGGTGGCAACCGCTATTGGAATTGTAATCGGTGGCATCGTCTCCGCGATCGTTAGCGCCATCCTGGCAGCGATTGGCGGTGCAATCTATAGCCTCGTCGTTAAGAAGTAAGCCGTAGCGCATGAATGCCGGAGCCGGCAAGCGGCGCGCACCCTTGCCGGCTCCGGTCTGTTTTTACCCTCATCATCATGGAGGCCGCATGGAATACGGCAAGGCGTTCACATTCCTGACCGAGGACACCGAGTGGGTCACCAAGCTGGCGATTGCGGCGCTGCTGGTGTTCGCCAGCGGCATCATCCCGATCTTGCCGCTGCTGCTGGTCATGGGCTACACGCTGGAGTTGACGCGCAACGTCGCGCGCGGCGAGGCGCTGCCACTGCCGCGCTGGGACGACATGGAAACCAAGCTCAAGCACGGCGCCATCGCCCTGGTGATCGGCTTCGTCTACATGCTGCCGGTGGCCGTGATGGCTGCCTGCGCGGGCGGCTTTGCGTTCGCGACGGCGATCGGCGCGGGCGCCAGCGCGGCGTCGTCGCCCAAAGGCGACCCGGGCGCGGCAACCGGGTTCGTGGCGCTGCTGCCGGTCATCTTCATTTGCCTCGGCTGCGTGGCGGCCGCGTACGGCGTTATCGCCGGGCTGCTGTCCAACGCCGCGACGCTGATCTATCTGAACACCGGCGAGTTGAGCAGTGCATTCCGCGTGCGCGAAGTCTGGGCGCTGGTGCGGCAGCATCTGGGTGACTTCATTATGGTCTGGCTGGCGACGCTCGTCGCGAATCTCGCCGTGGTGCTGATCGGCATCATCACCTGCGGCCTCGGCTTTCTCGTGGGTGCGCCGTGGCTAATGTTTATGCAGGCGCATCTGCTCGGGCAGATCTGCCGCAAGCTCTTTCCGCCGTCCGCCGACGCGCTGGCGCCCGTCGCGTAACGCGGCCCGCCCGCGAGCCCGCTTGATGAACGACGATCCCGCAATCCGGCGCGGCCACCCCAGCTACGTCTGGCGCGCCGGGCAGGACCGCCGGCTGGCGATGATCCAGCGCCACGCGCCGCTGACGGGCGCGCGCGTGCTGGATATCGGCTGCGGCATTGGCGCCTATGTCACACAGTTTGCGTCGCGCGGCGCGCGCGCGTTCGGCGTGGATGTGGAGTTCGACCGCGTACGCCATCCCATCGGGGCGGGCCTCGCACCCGCCCTGGCGCAGTCCGTCTCGGAAGCGCTGCCGTTCGCATCCGGCACATTCGACATGGCGCTCCTGCACGAGGTGATCGAGCACGTGCAGGACGACCGGCTGACGGTCTCCGAGGCGCTGCGCGTCGTCCGGCCGGGCGGGCGCGTCATCATCTTCGCGCCGAATCGCGGCTGGCCGTTCGAGACACACGGCATCTTCTGGCGCGGGCGCTACCACTTCGGCAACATCCCGCTCGTGCCCTATCTGCCGGATCTGCTGCGCAGCCGGCTGGCCCCGCACGTGCGTACCTACACCGTCCGCTCGATTCGCCGGCTGGCGGACGGGTTGCCGGCGCGCGTCGCCGCCCATACGCAGGTCTATCCCGGCTACGACAACCTGGCGGCGCGGCGGCCCGCGCTCGGGCGCGCGTTGCGCGACGTGACCTACGCGCTCGAGGCGACCCCGCTGCGCATCTTCGGCCTCTCGCACCTTCTCGTCCTGGAGAAACTGGCGGCCTGATCTGTCGCGCTTGCCGCGTATAGCGGAACACAGAAAACCGGCCATCCGTGGGGATTGGTCGGTTTTCTGTTTCAGCGCCCGCAACGGCCGGGCAAAACTACAGCATGATTACCGGGTCGACGACGCGCATGTCTGCGTCTTCAGATACGACGCGATGGCGTAGATGCCGGCGCTTGACAACTTGCCCTTAAGGAACTGCATCGTCGGCACTTCGTTGATCGCTTCCTGAATGTCGGAAGCCGAATCGCCGCACACCGTCTTGCCCACAAAGGCGGGCGATCCCGGCGTGTGGCAGGTGGCGCAGAAGGTGTCGAAGAGCGCGCGGCCGCCGATGGTCGGAGGCGGCGTGCTCGTCGGGACCGCGGTCCTGGACGGAACCGGTGTCCTGGTTGGCTCCGCGGGCTTAACGGACGTCGGCGTCCTGGTCGGCTCTGCGCGCTTGACAGGCGTCGGCGTCTTGGTCGGCTCTGCGCGCTTGACAGGCGTCGGCGTCCTGGTCGGCTCCACGCGCTTGACAGGCGTCGGCGTCTTGGTCGGATGGGTTTCCGGCGTGTCGTCATCGCCGCATGGCAGCGTCTTCAGATACGACGCGAGCGCGCTCAATCCGGCCTTCGATAACTTGCCCTTTAGGAATTGCATCGTCGGCACCTCGTTGATCGCCTCCCGGATATCGGAAGCCGAGGCGTCACACACTTCCTTGCCCACATAGGCAGGCGACGACGGCAGGTGGCACGCCGCGCAAAGCGTGCTGAAGAGCGCACGGCCGCCGATTGGTGGAGGCGGGGTCTTAGCAGGGGTCGGCGTTTTGGTCGGCTGAGCAGTCGCCGTTCCGCGGGTCGCCGTGGCCGTCGGCGTTGCGCTGGGTGGCACGCTCGTGTTGGTCGCCGTGGCTGTCGAGTTGGGCGGCACCGCTGTGTTTGTGCTCGTCGCGCTCGGCGGGACGGGCGTGTTGGTGGCCGTGGCCGTCGAGTTGGGCGGCAGCGGGGTGTTTGTGCTCGTTGCGGTCGGCGGCAGCGGGGTGTTTGTGCTCGTTGCGGTCGGCGGCAGCGGAGTGTTGGTCGGCGTGCTGGTCGCTGCCGCGCCGACGACGATGCTGTACAGCGCGTAGCCGGTCGAACCGCTAGCGCCGAACGGGCCGCTCTGACCGAAGACGATGTAGTAATAGGTACCGGGTGTCGTGGGCGCCGTCATCGCCGCATTCCACTTGCCCGTCGCGCCCATATTCATGCCGCCGGCGAACGTGCCGGTCGACGCGCCCACCGAGCCGCCCGCCGTGGAGTTGGCGATCCAGTAACCGGTGCCGCTCGCGCCGTTGATCGCCGGGCTCATGGAAATGGCGACATTGTATGGAGCGCCGGGCGCTACGACGGCGGCGCTGGGCACCGCACCGACGGTATCGGGGTAGCTGCCGGCGCTGCCGTGGCACGATGAACAGTCCGACTGGTAGCCGGGCAGCGCCTGGACGGCCGGCGCCGGCTGCGTGATCACCAGAATCACCGCCGCGACGGCAGCCACTAACACGGCAAAACCAAAATGGTGTTTCACTATGACACATACCTCCGGGAAGAATGGGCGCCAGACCGAGTCCCGGCGCGATGGCCGAGCGGAGACTGGCTGTCGCGGCCGCGCTGGTCTTGCAAGAGACGCGCGCTGCCGGCGCCTGTGAGCACAGTGCACGCGCCACCCATGCTTGGAGACATCAATCGGCGGAGACGGCAGACGAGGCAGAACAACGACACCGCGCTCAGAATAGATAACGTCTCAAATTGCGGTAACGTTACACCGGCTGGATACATATTCCCGGCAGGTTGGCGCGCTCCGATAAACAGTCCTGCGCCGCATCGGCAGCATATTTCTCCGGCTCAGGTTACGGTGCTAGAATCGGAAGTTGTTGCGCGGCTGTGGTCATGCCGCGTATCCACGCGCTGTGCGCGGGAAGGAATTGCGTTTGGATTCGAACAAGATCCGCTTTATTCAGTCGCGCCAGCGCCGGCGCCACCGCCCGGCCGGCCGCAACATGATCTGGGTGCGCGTGTTTCTCATCCTGGCCGTGGCCCTGTTGGTCAGTTTCCTCGGGCTGCTCGGCGCGGGCGTGACCACCACGCTTGCCGTGTACACCAACTACGCCGCGACGCTGCCGCCAGCATCCGAAATCGGCCGGCAGGCGCAGCAGGCATTCAAGACCACGCGCATTTATGACCGTACCGGAACGGTGCTGCTCTACGAAGTGTTCGACCCGCAGGGCGGCAACCGCACCTGGGTGCCGCTCAACCGCATCCCCAAGTATTTCCGCGATGCCGTCGTCGCCAACGAGGACCGGCGTTTCTACGACGACAGCGGCACGTTCTTCGGCATCGACCCGATCGGCCTGGCGCGCGCCGCGCGCAGCACGCTCACCGGGGAGCAGGTGCAGGGCGCGTCCGGCATTACCCAGCAACTGGTGCGCAACGTCGTCATGGCGCCGGATGAGCGCTACCAGGTCAGCATCGAGCGCAAGCTCAAGGAAGCCGTGCTGGCAATCGAGACCAACCGCCGCTTCAGCAAAGACGAAATCCTGGAGATGTACCTGAACACGATTCCGTACGGGCGACTGGCCTTCGGCGTCGAAGCGGCGGCGCAGGCGTATTTTGGCAAGCATGTTGAGGAGTTGACGCTGGCGGAGTCGGTGTCTCTGGCGCTCGTGCCGCAGTTCCCGGCGGCCAATAGCCCGTGCGACGACAACCCCCAGCGCGCCGACGCGCAGCGCAAACGCGAACTGGCGGTCGACGCCATGCTGCGCGAGGGGTACATCAGCGAGACGCAGGCGGTCGAGGCCAAGTTCACGCCGATCAAGTGCTACGAGCAGGTCTTCGACATCAGCGCGCCGCACTTCGTCTTCTACGTGCGCAAGCAGTTGGAAGAGCAGTTCGGGGCGCAGCGCGTGTACCAGGGCGGCCTCAAGGTTACGACGACGCTCGACATGGATTGGCAGAACGAGGCCGAGCGCCTGGCGCGCGAGCAGGTCGTCAAGCTGACCGCGGAGAAGAAGAACGTCACCAACGCCGCCGTCGTCGCGATCGACCCGCGCACCGGCGAAATCAAGACCATGGTCGGCAGCATCGACTACTTCAATCGGCAGATCGACGGGCAGGTCAACATTGCGCTGGCCAACCGCCAGCCCGGCTCGTCGTTCAAGCTGTTCACCTACCTCGCCGCGCTGCAAAAGGGCTACACGCCGGCGACCCTGCTGATGGATGTGCGGCAGTCGTTCCCCGACCCGCCGAACCCGCCCTACGTCCCGGAAAACTACGACCGCACGTTCCACGGCCCGCAGAGCCTGCGCCAGGCGATCGCGCGCTCATACAATGTGCCGGCCGTCAAAACGCTTTCGCTGGTCGGCGTCAAGCCGGTCGTCACGCTGGCGCACAGCATGGGCATCAACACGCTGGATACCGACAAACAGCAGTACGGCCTGGCGCTGACGCTGGGCGGCGGCGAGGTGTCTCTGCTCGACCTGACGTACGCTTACGGCGTGGTGGCGAACTCCGGCGCGATGGCGGGCCAGCCCGTGCCGTCGACCGACCGCCGGCCCGGCTATCGCGAAGTCAACCCGGTGTCGATCCTGCGCGTCGAAGACCCGAACGGCGAACTGCTGTACGAGTACAAGAAGCCGGAAATCAAAGAGGTGCTTGACCCGCGCATCACCTACCTGATGAGCGATATCCTGTCGGATAACCAGGCGCGCACGGCGGCATTCGGGGCCAACTCGGCGCTGAAGCTATCGCGCCCGGCGGCGGCCAAGACCGGCACGACCAACGACTTCAAGGACAACTGGACGCTCGGGTTCACCCCGCAACTGGTGATCGGCGTCTGGGCCGGCAACAGCGACAACTCGTCGATGGAGCGCTCCACCGGCCTGACCGGCGCGGGGCCGATCTGGCACGATTTCATGGAGTTTGCGCTCAAGGACATGCCGGTCGAGCAGTTCAAGCAGCCGCAAGGCATTGCGCCGGTGGAAGTGTGCGCCACCTCGGGCCTGCTGCCGACGCCATACTGCCCGAACAAGGTCAAGGAGTTGTTCATCCAGGGCACCGAGCCCAAGACGCCCGACAATATCTGGCAGGCGTACCGCGTCTGCAAGCCGACCGGCAAGCTGGCGACGGTCTACTGCCCGGCCGACCAGGTCGAAACCAAGGTCTTCGCGATCTACCCGCCCGAAGCGGCCGACTGGGTGCGCGAGAACAACATCGCGCAGCCGCCCACCGATTACGATACGACCTACGGCCCCGGCCAGACGGTCGGCGACGTCGCGATCATCGCGCCGAAGACGTACGGCTACGTGCACGGCATGGTGCCGATCATGGGCAACGCCAAGTCCGGCGAGTTCCAGTTGTACCGCCTGGAATATGGCGCGGGGCTCGACCCGACGTCGTGGATCCAGATCGGCGGCAACCACAACAACCTGGTCAACAACGGCCAATTGGAGTCATGGGATACGTCCAATCTGGACGGCCTGTACACGCTGAACCTGATCGTGGTGGACGGCAACGGTACGCGCAGGCAGAGCAGCGTGCAGGTGCAGGTGGACAACAAGCCGCCGACCGTGCGCATGCTCAACCCGAATAACAATGAAATCTACTTGATGGAAGACAAAGAGTGGATCAACTTGCAGGCCGACGCGCGCGACAACCTGAGCATGGAGCGCGTCGAGTTCTACATCGACGACCAGCAAGTCGGCTTCAGCACCGTCGCGCCGTTCACGCGCCGCTGGATAATCACCATGCAGGACAAACGGCCGGTGCCCGGCGAGCCGGTCGTGAAGCGCGTCGACACGATCACGAACACGGACGGCACGCGCAGCGAGGTGGAAGTGACCGTCAGCGAGACGATCACGCAGGCCAACGGCCGCTACCTCAAGCGCTTCAATACCGGCATGACGGTCATCTCCGACACGTTCGGCTACACTGAGACGCACCAGGTGTACGTCAAGGCGTTCGACGCGGCGGGCAATATGACCGAAAGCCCGAAGATCAACGTGTTCATTGCGCACGCTCCGAAGAAGACGTCGTACCTGCGGCGCGAGGAGCCGCCGGCGCTGGAACGGCGCGACGACCACGGGCGGTACAACAGTTAATGCAAACCGGCGCGACGTAACCCACAACAAAGGACACCCAATGAACAAACGCGAAACGATCCTGAACTTCGCCGGCGCGCGCGGGCCGCAGCCGTACATCCCCGCCGCCTTCTTCCTGCACTTCCCCGCGCAGTTTCACGCCGGGCAGGCCGCGGTCGACAAGCACGTCGAGTACTTCCGCGCGACCGGCATGGACTTCGTGAAGATCCAGTACGAGCGCACATTCCCGGTTCTGCCGCAGATCGAGTCGCCGTCCGACTGGGCGCAGATGCCGCGCTACGGGCTCGACTTCTACGCCGGACAGCTTGAAGCGGTGAAAGGCATCGTGCAGGCGCTGCATGGTGAAGCGGCCGTCGTGATGACGCTCTACTCGCCGTTCATGCTGGCCGGGCAGACGGCGACCCCAGCGCGCCTGGTGGACCATCTGAATCGCGAGCCGGCGCAGGTGCGCAAGGGCCTGGAGATCATTGCCGACAGCCTGCTCGGCTTCGTGCGCGAGTGCGTGCGGCTCGGCGTGGACGGCTTCTACACCTCGACGCAGGGCGGCGAGACCGGGCGGCTGACCAATCCCGGCACGTTCATCAGCACGATCCGGCCGTACGACCTGGCGATGATGAACGAGATCGACCGCACCTGCCCGTTCAACATCCTGCACGTCTGCGACTATCACCTCGACTACGCCGACTTTGCGCCGTTCCTGGACTACCCGGGCACCGTCGTCAACACGCCGCTCAAGGCGGGTGGGCGCGAGTTGTCGCCGAAGGATGTGTCGGAGTTGTTCAAGCGCCCGTACATGGGCGGGTTGGAGCGCAAAGGCGTGATCCTGAACGGCACGCCCGATCAGATCCGGCAGGCGGTCAACGCCGTTATCGCACAAGCCCCGGAGCGCTTCATCCTGGGCGCCGACTGCACCGTGCTTGATCACACGCCATGGGAGAATCTCAAGACAGCGATTGATGCCGCGCATTCAGCTAGTCGCTAGTGCATCGTTAGCGGCCTGGTCGTGTGACCGCTTGCGCTAATTCGCGACGAAAATGTGCCGCTGCACGACGATTTGTCACACAAGGCCCTCGTTAAAGATGCACTAGCTGCTAGTCGCGAGTTGCTGGCCGGCGATTGCGGAACCCGCCCGTCATCCACGATGTCAGGTACAGAGCCACGGGCCGGATGAGTGATCATCCGGCCCGTGGCTTGCATCAGCACCCGGATCCAGCCGACGCCGGATCGCTATGACAGCGGTGGCGCGAAGTGACCGATCCCGTCGCCGGATAGACTACGGCTTGGTCTTCGCGAGCAGTTCGTCGAGCCGCTCGAATCCCTCGTTGACGCCCCGCTCCATGCCGGATTGGAGCATGCCGTCACGGTCCGCCATGGACTGGAAGACCGACTGCATCGTGACCCTCGTCCGGCTGCCCGGCAGCGCTTCAAATCGCGCCACATCGAGCACGGCATGTCCTCGTTCGGGCAACCCTTCATACTCGAATGTCTGGATGATGCGCTCGGGCGCTGTGACCTCATGGTAGACCCCGTGAAAACCGTGCTCGCGGCCGTCACCATCTTTGTGGGTGTATCGCCAGCGGCCGCCGTTTCTCGGTTCGAATGTCTCGAGAGTCATCGTGAACCCGCGCGGTCCGAGCCACTGGGTGTAAAGCTGCGGTTCGGTGAAGGCCCGAAACACGAGCTCGCGCGGTGCAGCAAACTCCCGCGTGATAAAGACCGTGAGTTGGTCTGGCGCTGCGGTAATCTTGGTCTGTTTCATGCTTTCCCCTCCTCGTGGGGTTGGACTCGCAACCATCTTGTCGAGCGACTGGTACAAGCCGATCTCGGCGTACTCGAACATCTGGCTCGGCGTCCAGTCGCATTCCGTGACGGTCATTTCCGTCTTGTCGCCCATGGCCTTGAAGGTCACGACCGTGCGTGTGTCCCGCGGGAAGTCCGCGCGCAGACCCAGCTTAACAGGGACAGCCAGATGGCCGTCCTGGTCGGCCAGGTTCTGGATGAATTCGATGCGCTGCATTGGTACGATCTTCTTGTAAGACCAGGTGTTGTACCTGTCCTGGCCGCCGAACTCCCTGGACGCACGCATGCAGACCAGCGATGTGCTGCCCTCACGAAAATCGATCACGGCGCTGGGCGACGTACAGCCCTTGGGCCCCCACCAGCGCATCACGAGCTGGGGATCGATCCAGGCTTTCGATACCAACTCGACCGGCGCGTCGAAAACGCGGGTAACCGCGAGGTCCCGCTTCTACATAGCGCTCTTGGAAACAGTCATGAAAACCCGCCGCAAGCGGCGGGGAGTTCCACTGCGGAGGGTGCAGGCGGGCGCGGAAAATTCTCTCACTTCAGAATGCTACTTCACCAACTGGTTGTGTTTTGCCGCCTTATCCCATTTTACTTTTTTGGCGACCATGTTATATCCACCACCAGGCCATTGCCAGGCACCCTTAAATGAGCTGCCGTCTTCATTAAATGTTCCACTATAAAAGTTGTTTGAACCTTTCTTACCAAACCAGATGGTAAGCGTGTTATCAACCAACTCGTAGACGTAATCAAGTGTCAAACCTTCCTTGAAATGATAAAATCGGGACCATATGTCTCGACTTGGTTCCTCTCCTATTTTCTGAAGGTGTCCAATCATCTCAATACCACTTATCTGTTTTCCATTGTACTCCAGGTCAACATCTTGGATAAGGAAAAAACCGCCATCGGCCCATCTATATTCTATCTGTCCCTTTGCGTCACCGGATATTTTCCATGTTCCAACTAGTATATCTAGACGCTTGAGTGCAGAATCTGGTGTCGGCATTTGCATTGATGTCCCCTTTCGGTTTTGTCACAATTCTACGTCTTGTTGATTATTGGTTGTAAAGCAATTTTGGTTAGAGTGAATAGTATCGGCATGCGTGCTATGGCCGTTGGTCGACCTGGCTGCTATCCCGTTTCTGCTCTTCCTGCAGATCCTGCAGAATCTCGTCCAGTTTGTTGAAGCGCGTATCCCAGATGCGTCTGAACGTTTCCAGCCAGCCGTCCAGTTCCTCAAACGGCTTGGGCTGCAGTTGATAAATGCGCTGTTGGGTGACTGGCCGGGCCTTGACGAGTCCGGCGTTGCTCAACACCCGGAGATGCTTGGACGCTTGTGGCTGGCGAAGCGAAAGCCGGTTGGCGATTTCACCCACAGAACAGGGCTTGTCGCGCAACAGTTCAATAATGCGTAGCCTGTTAGGCTCGGCTAGGGCAGTTAATGTCGTTACGTTCATTGATGCTAGTATACCACAATAGGAATATTCTTGTCAAGGAATATATTGTATTTATTTTGAGAAATAAACAGTCTATGTCACTGGTTTCGTGCGGAGTTGTCCAGAAACTTCGCCGGCGCGCGCGGGCCGCAGCCGTACATACCCGTCGCCTTCTTCCTGCACTTCCCCACGCAGTTTCACGCCGGGCAGACTGCGGTCGACAAGCACATCGAGCACTTCCGCGCGATCGGCATGGACTTCGTGAAGATTCAGTATGAGCGCACCTTCCCGGTTCCGCCGATCAGATCAGGCAGGCGGTCAACGCGCTCATCGCGCAGGCGCCCCCGACTTGCTCGCCCCCTTTGGGGGGTTGCGGGCGCCCGGCCGGTCCCTCGCTGGGGCAATTGATGACCATGATCATGTAGGCGTCCCTACAGCGTTTACCCCACTCGGCACCCCATCAGCGCCCTTTCCATTCCCCGAAGATGCAGTAAACACTCGATTGAACCTGTAGTGCCATGTACGATATAAAGATAGTAGAAGTAAACGAACCGGCCAGACCATCCGCCGGGGCAGGCGTGGAACGAGGAGGCAAATCCTATGACATTCGACTTGATCGCCATTCTGCGTGATCTGCTGGTGCTCGCTTATCTGGTTATATTGCGGATCGGCGTCCCGCTGTTGATCACCACGTTGGGCGGTGCATGGCTGCGCAAGGTGTTGGAGCCGAAGCCGGCGACTGAGCCGCGTACCGTCCCGCCGGTCGCCCATCAGCCGCAGGCGTAATGCCCGCACCAGATGCTATCCCGGAGGCAAAGCCTATGTTCGACTGGCTGGGCACAGCGCGGGACGTGCTGGTCATTGGCTACATGCTCTTCGTGCGCGTCGGCGTGCCGATTCTGCTCACCTGGATGCTGGGCCAGTGGCTGCAAAAGGTTCTGCGTGAATCCGAATCCCGATCGGCCGACTCCGCGGCCGCAGCGCTGACCGATCCGAACTGCGCGCTCGGCATGGGAGCCGTCGATAGCCATCAACCCGCCGTGCCGTGCTGGCTGGCCCTCCAGATCAGCGGGCACGGTCTGAAACATGAATGTTACACCTGTCCGCTATACACGAACACAGGCCGGCACCTGCACGGCGTGCCGGCGGTGGTGCGGCAGGCGAGCCAACACTGAAGACCGGAGGCCATGATATGAATATCTCGCGACGAACGTTTCTCAAAGCTGCCGGCGCCGGTGTGCTGGCGCTCTCGGCGACGCCGCTGTTTGATAAGGCGGCCATCGCACGCAGCCTGGACAGCGTCGGCGCCGCGCAGGTCGGCATCCTGATCGACGTCACCCGCTGCGTCGGCTGTCGCGCCTGCCAGTTGGCCTGCAAGCAGAAGAACGGCCTGCCGCCCGACGCCGCCAAATTGCCCGCCAACCGTACTTTCCCGGAGGCGCTCTCGGATACGACGTTCACGCTGGTCGAGTTCCACCGTACCGGCGGCAGCGAGGCGAAACCGGTCTTCGCCACGGTCAAGAAGCAGTGCATGCACTGCCTGGAGCCGGCGTGCGCATCGGTCTGCCCGGTTGGCGCGATCACGAAAACGACGCGCGGCCCGGTGCTGTATGATGCCGACAAGTGCATGGGCTGCCGCTACTGCATGGCGGCCTGCCCGTTCGGCATCCCGAAGTTTGAGTGGGACTCGGCCAACCCGCGTATCCGCAAGTGCGAGATGTGCAACGACCGGGTCGAGCAGGGCAAGCAGCCGGCGTGCGTCGAAGCGTGCCCGACCGGGGCGCTGATGTTCGGCACGCGCGCCGAGCTGGTGGCCGAGGCACAGAAGCGCGTGAAGGACGCGCCGGACAAGTACGTGCCGACTATTTATGGCTTGGACGAGGTGGGCGGCACCTCGGTGATGTACCTGTCCAGCGTGCCGTTTGAGAAGCTCGGCTTCAACACCAGGCTGCCCAAGTCCGCCCTGCCCGATCTGACCTGGCAGGTCATGGAGAAGATCCCGGCGGTTGCCGTCGGCGTCGGCCTGCTGATGGGCTCAATCTCGTGGCTGACCCACCGGCGCGGTGCAGCACCCGCTGAAACTCACGACAACGCAGAAACCGAGGCGTAGGCCGCACAACGCCTGCGCAGACCTGCCTTTGAGGAGGCCCTATGGATATCAACTCACTGTGGAACGACTTCCCCGCTTTGCTGCTGCTGCTGCTCTTGCGCGTTGTGCTGCCGATGGCTGGCCTGTATGTCGTGGGCTGGGCGCTCTGGCACTGGTTCGCGCCGTCTGAAGCGGTGCGCCGCCGCATCTCGTTCCGGCAGTTCGCCCTGCATCTGCGCGTGCCCGTTGGGTTGCGCGTGCCGGAACTCTCGGCGCGCATGACGATGACGACGCTCGTCACGCTCTTGCTGTGGATCACCGCGGCGGGCATCATGCTGGCGCGCTTCTTTTGGGGCCTCGGCACGGTCACGGCTCTGAGCGACACGGTACCCTGGGGTCTGTGGATCGGCTTCGACGTGATGACCGGCGTCGCGCTGGCTGCCGGCGGCTTCTCAATCGCCGCGACCGTGTATGTCTTCCGCCTGGAGCGCTTCCGCCCGATCCTGCGACCGGCGATCCTGACCGCGCTGCTCGGCTACACGATCGTCGTGCTCGCGCTGCTGGTGGACCTCGGGCGCTGGTACAACATCTGGCACGTGTTCATCATGTGGAACCCGCACTCGATCATGTTCGAGGTCGCGTGGTGCGTCATCCTCTACCTGACCGTGCTGTTCCTGGAGTTCAGCCCCGCCATCTGGGAGCGCCTGCACATCGTCTGGGCGCAGAAATTGCTGCACCGCATCATCATCCCGCTGGTCGTGCTGGGTGTGATTCTCTCGACCCTGCACCAGTCGTCGCTCGGCTCGCTGTACCTGATCTTCCCGACCAAGTTGAGCGCGCTCTGGTACACGCCGATCCTACCGATCCTGTTCTTCGTGTCGGCGCTGGCGGTCGGCATCGCGATGGTGATCGTGGAAAGCTCGTTGAGCGCCAAGGCGTTCGGACACAAGCCGGAGAGCGATCTGCTGGCGGCGCTGACGAAGCCGGCCGCGATCGTGCTCGGCATTTACCTCGTGCTGAAGATCGGCGATCTGGGCGCGCGCGGCCAACTCGCCCGCCTGCTGACGCCCGACTTCTCGAGCGTGCTGGTCTGGCTCGAATTGATCGCGGGCATTGCCGTGCCGCTGGCGCTGTTCGCCAGCCGGCTGACCCGCGTCAACTCCGACGCCCGCTTCTGGACGGCGGTGCTGGTGGTGGCCGGTGTCATGCTGAACCGGATGAACGTGGCGGTCTTCGGGTTCTACGAGTACACAATGACCCTGGGCGTGGTGTACTGGCCGTCGCTGGCCGAGTGGATCGTGACGCTGGCGATTGTGACCTTCGGCGTCGCGGTGTACGTCGCGGCCATCAAGTTCCTGCCGGTGCTGCCGAGCGAGCATGAGGGGATACACGCATAGCTCGCCGACAAGCCGCCGCAGGCACGCAGCGCCTTGCGCCGTGGAGAGCGACAGAGCCGCCCTCCACGGCTTTTCTGTCTGCAACCGCTTTTTGATTTATACTATTTTGTGATGAGTATGTCCCCAAGCGATTGTTGTATGTGCCAGCACTGTATAGCAATCGCCGCCCTCCCCCCGGCCCCCTCCCAGCCAAGCTGGGAGGGGGAGTGAGCCAAAGGGGATTGGCGCGGCGGCAAAGCCGCCGCACCAATCCCCAATCAGCTTTTCCCCTTCTCCCCCGCGCGCGGGGGAGAAGGGGCCAGGGGATGAGGGGGTGACAACCGCACCTACCACCAGGTATGGGGACATGATCAAATTGAAACAGTGTTAATTCTGACCTGACGGATACCTTCATCTGACCTGACGGATACCTTCATATGTAATGATGTAATAAGGAAAGCTGTCTCTGCACAGCGAGCAAAATGGAAGGCCTTAACGCATTCTGCCAGTCTAACCTGCCGCTGATCTTCGGCATCTACGGGTTGGCGTTCGTCGTCACGGGCGTCGTCGTCGCGCTGGAAAGCGGCCGCGCTAGCAACCTCGCCCTGTCGCGCGCGCTGCCGTTTCTGGCTGCCTTCGGCCTGACCCACGGCCTGCACGAGTGGATCGAGATGTTCCAGCTCATCGGCGGCGCGGGACCGTCAGCACCGTTATACACGGCCATCGAAGCCATCAGCATCGCTCTGCTGGTTGGATCGCTGGCCTGTCTGCTGGAGTTTGCGGCGCAGTTGGTCGGTCTGCTGGAGCCCGATCGGGGCTCGGCGTGGGCGCGCGTTACGCCGGTCTTCCTCGCCGGCTACGCCGTAGCCGTGGCGTTCTACCGCCTGTTCGCGTTCAGCGGCGACGAGCCGCTCTTCTGGACTGTGGCCGACATTGTGGCGCGTTACCTGCTCGGCGTGTTCGGCGCGGCGCTGGCCTGCGCTGCGATGTTCGCGCAGCGGCGGGCGTTCCAACGCGAGGGTTACGCCCAGTTGGGCGGCGACCTGCTGGGCGCGGCGCTCGGCTTCGCCTGGTATGCGTTCCTCATGTTTATCGTGCCGCCGGCGCCGTACTTCCCCGCTTCGGTACTCAATACCGGCACGTTTCTGGCCCTGACCGGCGTGCCGGCGCAGTTTGTGCAGGCCGGCGTCGTCGTGATGCTGGCGGTCTTCATCATCCGCGTCATGCGCGTCTTCGAAATCGAATACGGCCGCCGGCTCGACGAGCTGGACCGCGCGCGCTTCGATACGCAGCAGGAGGCAGCGCGCGAGTTGAGTGTGCTATACGAGACGACGCGCATTTTCGGCACGACGCTGGACCTCAATCGCCTGCTGAACGAAGCGATCGCGCGGATCGTCATGCTCGTCGATCCGGTGCGCGCCGGCGCGATCTTTCTGCGCGACCCGCAGGCCGGCACGCTCGTCCTGCGCGCTGCACACTGGCGCGGCGATGCCGACACCGCCGACCATGTCGCGCAAGAGACGATTGCGGCCCAGACCGCCGTGGAGTCGGGCGAGATCGCTTACCGTAACATCGACGGCGGGCTCGGTGTGGTCGCCCTGCCGCTGCGCTCGCAGAACGGCAATATCGGCGCGCTCTGTCTTGTGCATGCCGGCTCATTCGACAATCTGGCGATCATGCAAACATTGGCTGGCCAACTGGTTATTGCGATTGACAATGCGCGACTGTACGCCCAGGTGCAGGACAAGGAGAGGCTGCGCGGGCAGTTGCTGGAGCGGGTGGTCACCGCGCAAGAAGCGGAGCGCAAGCGTCTGGCGCGCGATCTGCACGACCAGACCGGGCAGACGCTCACCGCGCTGGGGCTGGGTCTGACGTCGCTGTCCAACCTGATCGAGGTCGATCCGCCGGCCGCGCTTCGCCGGCTCGACAACCTGAAAGCGATGAGCACGAGCGCGGTGACGGATCTGCGGCAGTTCATTGCCGACCTGCGGCCGGCGCTGCTGGACGACCTCGGCCTGGCCGCCGCGCTGCGCGAAATGGCGCGACAGATCGAAGTGCGCCACGGCCTGGCAGTCAGCGTGCAGATCAACGGCGCGCGGCGGCGGCTGCGGCCCGAGGCGGAGACGGTGCTGTACCGCATTGCACAGGAAGCGCTGAATAATACCGTACGGCATGCACAGGCGGCGCACGCATCATTGACACTGGACTTCCAGACTAGCGCCGTCACACTAACGGTCAGCGATGACGGCGTCGGCTTCGCGCCGGCCGCGCTGATGACCGCAACCGGCAAGCGCCGCGCCTGGGGCCTGCTTGGCATGCAGGAGCGCGCCCAGTTAGTGAACGGCACGCTCGCGGTGCAGGCGGCGCCGGGCGTCGGCGCCCGCTTGACCGCCTGTGTGCCGTATGAGACAATCATCACCGACGACGATGACAACCCGATTGCTGATCGTTGACGACCACGCGCTGATGCGCGCCGGCCTGCGCATGCTGCTGGAATCGCAGAGCGACTTCGCGATTGTCGGCGAATGCGAGAACGGCGGCGAGGCCATCCGTCGCGCGCAGGAACTGCAGCCCGACGTGGTATTGATGGACATCACGCTGCCGGATATGCTCGGCTTCGAAGCGACGCGCGCGATCCGCAAGCTGGCGCCGCAAGCGGCGATCCTGGCGCTGACCATGCACGAGAGCGAGCAGTACTTCTTCGAGATGGTGAACGCCGGGGCGTCCGGCTATGTGCCCAAGCGCGCCGCGCCCGATGAATTGCTGAACGCGATTCGCGCTGTCGCGCAGGGCGGCATGTACCTGTACCCGTCGCTGGCGCGCACGCTGGTGCAGGACTACCTGAAGCACGCCGACAGCGGCGAATCGAAGCCGCCATCCGACGGTCTGACGGAGCGCGAGCTTGAGGTGGTGAAACTGATCGCCGACGGGCTGTCCAATGCCGAGGTCGGCCAGCGGCTGACGATCAGCGTGAAGACCGTGGAGCGGCACCGCGCCAACATCTTCGCCAAGCTCAACCTCCACAGCCGCACCGATCTGGTGAAATACGCCATCCGCAAAGGTTTGATCGACATCGAAGATCACAACGGCTGAACGCAGCGAACCCTTTGGGTTTCACAAACCCGAAGGGTCTTTCGGAAGAAATCAGAACGCCGGCTGGATGCTCTCCAGCCGGCGTTCGGCATCGTTGAACTTATGAAGTGGACGTTGCCTTATGGCGTCATCAGCGTCGCGCCGGGCACGTCCTTGCCGGTCAGATCCTTGTACGACATCTGCAGGAGCTGGACCGCGCGCTTGAAGTTGTGCATGGCCTGCGCCTTGCCTTGGTTGCCCTCACCGGTTGCGGCGCCCCACATGACGCCATAGACGGTGCGGAAGTTGTAGATCGCGTTCTTGACCTTGTCGTCGGCCGTCGCCGGCACGTTGAAGTACGGATAGCCGGCCTGGTTTTTCGTCACGCCCTTGGCCAGGATTTCCTTGTACAGCACGTCCAGCAAGCCCTTGACCTCGGTCTGCACGCCTTCGACCTTGCCGTTGCCGTCATAGTCGGCCTTCGCCGTGATGTTGAAGCTGTCTTTGACGTTCGGATGGCACGCCTTGCACGACTCGGTGTAGGCGAACTTGCCATCCGGGCTGACGGTGTTGAACGAGTGGCTGCCAACCTTGTGCCAGTTGGGATCCTTCTGGTCGGTGATCGTCGGCCACATGTGGCAAACCACGCACGGGCCTGGCGTGTTGCCCTTCTCATCGCCAATCGCGCTAAACATATACTTGTTGACGGTCGGATCCTTCGCATACGCCGGGTTCAGAACCGGCGCCGCGCCGACCAGATCGCCGTGCGGCGAGTTGGCGACCTTCTGGCCGTAGTCCACGCCCGCCACGCCGTCCATCATCTCGGCGATGCTGCTGTAATGCGGGAACGTGCCCTTGATCGCGTTGGCCGGCAGGGTGCGCGAGTTATGACACTCGATACACGTTGCCGCCAGGCCCCAGTCCTTCTTGCTCTCGTACGGCAGGGCGATCGCCTTGCCCACGATGCGCAACTGGAACGCGTTGGCATCGCTGTGGCTATCATGGCAGGTCGCGCAGACGACGGTCTGCTTGTTGGTGTCCCACGCGGCCGGGTTCGTTGGGTTCTTCAGGAACGACGCGTAGCCGTCGCCGGAGTGGCAGCGTACGCAGTCCTGGCGGCTCGGGCCGGTCGGCTCGTTCCACGCCGCGGACGCTTCTTCGGAATGCTTGGCCGACTTGAGGTCGGTGCCCTTCAGATGGTTGCCGCCGCCGTTGTGGCAGACGTTGCAAACGCCCTCATCCTGCGTGGCTTCCATCCGGGCAACGCCCTTGGTGGCGTGTTCGGCGGCCGGGCCGTGGCACGCCTCGCACTGGATATTGCTGACGTTCTTCAAGTCGGCGGGCATCTTCGCCCAGTTGCCACCCGCTTCGATCTGCTTGAAAGTCGGGAACTGGTAGCCGAGTTTCGCCTGCACATCGGCGAAGCCGCCGTTGTTCACGCCCGGGAAATAGCCGGTCGAATGGCAGCGAATGCACGACTCGGAATAGTGGGTCGGCTTCAAATCGATTTCCTCGGTCAGGATCTTGGCATGGCCCGTCTTCGCCCACTCGGCGACCTTGTCCGGGTGGCACTGCTTGCAGTTGCCCTTCTCGACACCGATGTACATATCCGCGTGAATCTGCACCGACGCGACCGGGCTGGCGCCGCCCGCGTTCGTCAGTGTGACGTTGACGCGGTATATGCCAACCACGTCCGGTGTGAACTCGGTGTTCGCCGCCGCCGGATCCTTCAGTGCGGCCTTGGAGCCTGGAGGCGCGGTCAGCGTCCAGGCCGTTTTGGTTACTGGGAACTTGGCATCAATCACGGCTGGCGCGGCCGACAGATGTACCGGTACGCCTAGCGAGTGATTGGTCAACCCGCTGTCGCCCAGTGCGATCACGGTGTTGTACGGACCGGCGACCGTGTCCGTCATCATCTTGATCGTCGTGGTCATGACATTCGGGTCGCCCTTGTCAATGCCACTACCCTTGTTGGCGGCCACCGGCACGATCTTCAGGACGGCCGTGGGCGGCAGCGGCTTGGGGGCCGGAGTTGGGGTGGACGGTACCGGCGTCGGCGCCGGCGGAACTGCGGTAGGCGGCGGCGGAACTGGTGTATTGGTTGCCGCTGCAGGCGGTTGAACGGGAGCGGTCGTTGGGGCGGGTGTCGAGGCATCGCAAGCCACGACGAACAGGGCAACGACCAACAGCGTAAACAGTATTCTCGTGAAACTCATTGTGGTTTACCTCCTCCTTAGGGAGCGAGATGAGCAAGATCACGCCGCACCGAGTTCAGAGAACCCGGCTCAACCAATCACCTCCTTGCGCGGCATAACGGTTTGGCAAACCACATCATCAGCCCGATAGCCGATCGGGCCGTCGTGTCCGCGATCGTGACGGACAAGTGGGTGCAGAAACGCATCCGAGCGATACGGCCGTCATCAGCCGTAACTCTCCACGCTTCAGACTATCGGATCCGGTACTACCTCATGAGAATCGAAATCCCCGCCCGATTGTAACTATATGCTTTAGTGACTGCGCACAGTCAAGGCATCCTGAGCGGAACGGAGTCGAAGGACGCCGCACGCGCACTCTCTAGGGCCCTTTGGGCTTGTTGTGTGCCGTGCCATTGTTCTTCGACCCCGGCGGCGCTCCGCTCAGAACGCTTGTGCAGCCTCAGTTAGTGAATCTTGCCCGGCGCGACTTTCTCCGTCGCTCCAACCTTGTTGCCGGCAACGTGGCATTTTTCGCACTTGACCTCTTTCGTCAAATTGTGCGAGGGCCACGATTCGGCCAGACTGTGCTTGACCGCCATGGCGACAACCATCTTCGCCTCGGCGTCGCGCTGGACGTTGAGTTCAGCGTCGTGGCACGCCGTGCAGGTGATGTCGGCGTGGACCGCCTTGAGCGCTTTGTCAGCATGGCAATTCACACACTGCGTCTTGCCGCCGAGCCGCGCGCCGTGCTCGGTGTTCTGGAGCGCAAGGTCGTGCAGTTCGGTGTGGCAATCCGTGCAGAGTTGCTTGGTCTCGTGCACCCCGCGTTTGGCGGATAGGAGCAGTTCCTGCACCTCCGGATGGCGGCGGACGCCAATGCCAAGAACGCCGATGGCTGGCACCGACTTGTCGCCCTGGTAGTAGCCGACATGGCACGCACTGCAGACGTCGTTCGACTTGGTCAGCGTCGCCTTGCCGACGAATTCATGCGAGGCGACGTTGAGCGTCCAGTCCATCGAGTACTCGGTCATCGCGCCCTTGGCGGTATCGCTGTCCGTGTCGTACTTGGTCCACAAGTCGAGCACGTTGCCCGCCAGTTTTTGCTTGATCTGCGCCTTCCAGTGGCAGGTGCCGCAGTTGGTGTTGACGTGGCAGCGCTCGCAATCGTTCGCGACAAAGTCTTCGTCGATGGCGTACTCTTTGCCGTCCGTCCCTTTGACTTTGACCTCGACGCGCGGCTTGCCGTCTGCCTCGAACTTCATGTCCTTGATCGTCGCATGCTCGCTCTTCATGAACGCCGTATAGCGCGCGTCCTTGTGACACGCGAGACACGCGTTGCCGTCCACGACGTAGTAGTTGCGTGTCTTGGTCGTGTCAGTGTCCTTGGCGCTAAAGCGCGCCCAACTGCCATAGGTGCGCTTTGCATTGTGCGGCGTCGTCGGATTCATGCCGGTGTGACACGCGGTACATTCGACTTTGACGTGCTTGCCTGCCGCAAACGCGGTCGCGTCAACGAAGAGCGGAACACTCTCGGTGCCCACTTTCATTGCCAGGTCTTTGTTGCCGTGGCAGGCTAGACACTGCGCGCTCGCCGATGGAGTGACTGTAGGCGGTACGAGCGTGGGTGTGGGCGGCACCGGCGTCGCAGTCGGGGCCGGCGGAACCGCAGTGGGCGGCGGCGGGACCGGTGTATTGGTTGCCGCTGCAGGCGGTTGGACGGGAGCGGTCGTTGGGGCCGGTGTCGAGGCATCGCAAGCCACGACAAACAAGGCAACGACCAACAGCACAAACAGCATTCGCTTGACACTCATTGTGGTTTACCTCCTCCTTACAAGGAAAGAGAAGTTCAAGTGCACGCCGCGCCGGGCTCGCTAGAGCCCTTGGAAAAATTCACCTCCTTGGGCGGCATATGCTAGGCAAACCACATCATCAGCTCGATAGCCGATCGAACCGTCGTGTCCGCTTTCATCACGAACATCCTGGTGTTAATTAGCACCGCGAAGCACTCGTCTGCCATAGGCAAGGCCTCTCATGGTCTCAGGGTACCCCCGCATAGTCAAAAATCAGTCCTTTTTAGGTGCCATATTAGTTTCAAGTTTCACAATTCACTTGACATAACTCATCTGCCTGAAGGTTTTGACCACCTTTGGACGTGACACTAACTCAATTTTGACTTGGTACATCTATATTCCTTAGTGGGAGAAAATGTCTGCGTGCTGACGATGGCGCGTGAACGACATGTACAGTGACGAGCGCTGTGCGATCGACTACCTTATGTTGTTTGAGGTGATAAGTGCGTGCACAATCGCTCGTCAAAGCTATTGTAGTATCCGTGTCATTGCTGGTGATCGGCTTCGTCATCACCCTTGCGGCTCCGTTCGGCGTGGAGGCGCAGGGGCCGAAGCCCTTGACCGACACGGAGTGCCTGGGTTGTCACGGCAACCAGGATGCCTCTGTTACGCTGCCCAGCGGCGAGCCGCTCTCGCTGTTCGTCAACGGCCCGAAGTTCGCGCAGTCGGTGCACGGCCAGAAGTCCGTCAAATGCGTGGACTGCCACACCGACATCACCTCGTTTCCGCATCCACCGATGTACTCGCGCACCCGCCGCGATGTGACGCTGCTCAAATACACGCAGTGTCGCAAATGCCACGAAGGGAACTACAGCAAATCGCTGGACGGCGTGCACTCCAAGGCGATCGCGGCCGGCGACCAGCAGGCGGCCGTCTGTACCGACTGCCACGGCGCGCACGAAGTGACGAAGCCGAACCAGCCGCGCGCGCGCATCCCGCAGACGTGCGCGCAGTGCCACAGCACGATCTACGACGACTACGCCAAGACCGTGCATGGCGCGGCGCTGCTGGACGACAGCAACCCGGACGTGCCGACCTGCGTGGACTGCCACGGCATTCACAACATCAACGACCCGACCACGGTGGCGTTTCGCTTGAAGTCGCCGGAGTTATGCGCCCGGTGCCATACCGACGACAAGATCATGTGGAAGTACAAAATTTCGACGAACGTGCTGAACACCTACGTCGCCGACTTTCACGGCACGACCGTCGAGCTATTCGAGAAGCAGTCGCCCGATGCCGCCACCAACAAGCCGGTCTGTTTCGACTGCCATGGCATCCACAACATCAAGAAGGTGGACGACCCGGAATCGACGGTCTTCCGCAAGGGCAACCTGCTCAAGACCTGCCAGCGCTGTCATCCGGATGCGACGGCCGATTCGTTCACCGCGGCGTGGATGAGCCACTACAACGCCAGCGCCGACAAATACCCGCTCGTGTATTACGTCAATCTGTTCTACATCATTCTGGTGCCCGGCACGATTGGCGCGATGCTGCTGTATATCGCGCTGGATGTTTACCGGCGCGTTCGCGGGCGGCTGGCGCACTAACCCGCGCATTCATCGTTTAATCCGGGAGATCGTATGGCCGTTCAAGTGATCACGATCAAAGAATACAAGCGCTTCGCGGCGATCCAGCTGATCGAGCACTGGTTCATGGTGGCGTCGTTCACCGTGCTGGCCGTGACCGGCATCCCGCAGAAGTTCACCGGCAACGGCTGGGCCGAGGCGCTGATCGCCGTGATGGGCGGCATCGAAACGGTGCGCTTCGCCCATCATCTGTCTGCGATTGTCATGCTGCTGGAATCGATCTATCACGTCATCGTCGTGGCGTACAAAATCATCGTCCTGCGCGTGCGCTGGTCGATGTTCCCGCAGTTGCAGGATGCGCAGGATGCCGTGCAGGCGATCAAGTACAACATCGGCCTGACCAGGCAGGCGCCGCGCTGCGGCCGCTACAACTTCGGCGAGAAGTTCGAGTACTGGGCGCTGGTGTGGGGCACGCTGATCATGGCGCTGACCGGCTTCATGCTCTGGAACCCGATCATCGCCTCGCGTATCTTCTCCGGCGACCTGATCCCGACGGCGAAGGCCGCGCACGGCGGCGAGGCGATCCTGGCTGTGCTGGCCGTGGTGACATGGCACTTCTACAACGTGCACATCAAAGCCTTCAACAAGGCGATGTTCACGAGCCGCATGTCTGCGCACGAGATGGAAGAAGAGCATGCGGACGAGATGGAGCGCATGGATCGCGGCGAACATGAACTGCTGCCGCCCGCCGAGACCATTCGCGCGCGTCGCAGCCTGTTCCTGCCGGTGTCGATTCTGCTGTCGATTGCGCTGCTGTACGGGGTCTACCTGTTCATCTCGGCGGAAACGACCGCCGTCAGCACCGTGCCGCCGCCGGTCTCGCGCAACCAGGTCTTCGTGCCGCGCCCGCCGACGGCCACGCCCACGCGGCTGCCAACCGCGACGCCGGCCATTAAACCCGCCGGCACACCGGCCGCGCCGGGCGCGACGCCCGCCGGCAGCGCGGCCAAATTGCTGCCGGCCAGCCATGCCGGGCGCAATATCTGTCAGGCGTGTCACGTCAGCGGCGTGGGCGGCGCGCCGAAGAACCCGGCCGATCATGCGGGCCGGCTTGACGCAAGCTGCAAGGACTGCCACAAGGGGCCGTAGGAGGGCAACGCCCCCCACGGCGCGGCAGGTCCCGCGTGGCGGATTCACTTTCCAGGAGGGAAAGCTCAGATGTTCAGAAGATTGTGGGATCGATTCAGGAGCATCAGCCGGCGTGCCTGGGCCTTCACCGGCATCGGCACTGTGGTGTCCGTCGTGCTGCTGGCGGGCATCCTCGTCGGCTGGGACTATACCAACTCCCCGCCGTTCTGCGGCACGACCTGCCACACCATGCCACCGGAGTATACCGCTTATCTGGTGTCGCCTCATGCGCGCGTCTCGTGCGTGGAGTGTCACATCGGGCGCACCTTCATCGGCAACGCGTTCACACGCAAGGCCGGCGACATGATGCACGTGGTACGCATGCTGTCGGCGAATTACGAGGTGCCGATCTACGCCAAGGGCATGCAGCCGGCCAGCGAGTCGTGTGAGAAGTGTCACTGGCCGCAGAAATTCGCCGACGACAAGGTGAAGCTGATCAATCACTACGCGGCGGATGAGCAGAACAGCCTGGCGACGACGCTGCTGACCATGAAGACCGGCGGCGGCACCACGCGCGAAGGCCGCGGGTTGGGCATTCACTGGCACATCGAGAACGAAATCACCTATGTCGCCACTGACGAGCTCGATCAAAATATCCCGTGGGTGCAGGTGAAGGACGAAACGGGCAAGGTCACGGTGTACGCCGATGTCGAAAAGCCGCTGACACCGGACCAGATCGCCAAGGCCGAAAAGAAGGAAATGAGCTGCATCACCTGTCACAACCGCATCTCACACACCTTCCGCTCGCCCGAGCAAGTCATCGACCAGGCGCTCTCGAGCAAGCGGCTCGATGTCAATATGCCGGCCATTGCCAGGAAGAGCGTGGAAGTCCTGTCGACGCCGTACAAGTCGGCCGACGAAGCAAAGCAGGCGATCGAAGGGTTGGATGGCTTCTACAAGAAAGAGTACGCCGACTACTACGCCAGGAACACCAAGACAGTGCAGAACGCCATTGCGTTCCTGAAAACGAGCTACGAGACGCTGGTGTTCCCGTCGGAGGAAATTAGCTGGACGACGCACCCGGACAACATCGGGCACAAAAACTCATCGGGCTGCTTCCGCTGCCACGATGGCAAGCACTTTACGCAAGACAACAGCAAGGCGATCCGCCTGGAATGCAACATCTGCCACACCTTGCCGCAGGTGTACACCAGTGTAGAAAGCAAGCCGTCGGTCACGCTGGCGAAAGGTCTGGAGCCGGAATCGCACGCCAAGACGACCTGGCTGATCGAGCACCGCGCGGTGTTCAACGAGACATGCCAGCAGTGTCACGACACGCGCAACCCGGGCAGCAAGGACAATTCGTCGTTCTGTTCGAATGTGGCCTGCCACGGCGTCAAATGGACCTACGCCGGACTGAACGCGCCCGGGTTGGCCAAAGTCTTCCCGGCGGCCGCGCCGCGCGTCGCCAACCCGAACGCCACGCCGCCCAACATCCCGCACCCGATTGGCGGCAAGCCGGACTGTCTGATCTGCCACGGTCAGAAGAGCACGTCACGACCGGCGCCGACATCGCATGCGACGATCGATATCGCCCTGTGCCTGGACTGCCACAAGCCGTCGTTCCCGCCGCCGGCCAGTGAAGTCACGGTTACCGGGCCGCCGACCGTGCCGCACGATCTGGCGGGGCGCGCCGAGTGCCTCGGCTGCCACAACGGCGGCGGCGCGAAGACTCCCCAGGTGCCCAAGTTCCACCTGGACTTCAAGTTCACGAACAGCAACTGCTTGACCTGTCACGCCTTGAAGCTCAATCCGAACCTGCCGAAGAACGTCGGCTTCCCGGCATTGCCGGCTTCGCATGCGGGCCGCTCGGTCTGTCTGGCCTGCCACGCGGAGGGTGTGTTGGGCGCGAAGAAGCTGCCGACCAGCCATGCCGGCCGGGTGGACTCAGCGTGCTTGACATGCCACCAACCTAAGTAGGTTCACCAGCTGTCATCGCTGCGGTCCTTTTTCCCTCCTGCCGCAGCGTGACGAACGGCCCCCGGACACTATATGTCCGGGGGCCGTTTCTATTTCGGAGGATGCGCAGCACAATACGACACCGCAACATTACCCAGCACAGGGACAGGCCGTTGGCTGCCGATGCACCGCGGGTCAGACACCAGCAAGACATATGGCCCGTAGGGGTGCGAACGAAAGTCCATCGGCTGCCGCCGCTACGTGGGTGCGGACGTATGGTCGCCGGTTGAGCCGCTCGAAGCCGCCAGGCGCCCGCCTCTACACGGACGCGGCATAAGCCGGTAGGGGCGCGGCGGGCGGAAACGGGCATTCTGCTCGACCATCAAGAGCAAAGCGCTCTACTTGCCCTCGCACAGAATCTTGCCCTGCAACGCCGGTTCCGAGTCCGGCTCCTGCGCCAGCGCCTTGTCCAGCCATGGCCGGGCTTTGTCGCACTGGTCGAGGAAAGCATACGACAACCCCAGTTCGTAGTAGAACTCGGTTGTCGTTACCCCGCGCTTGATTGCCTCTTCGAAGTTGGGAATCGCTTCCTCGTACTGCCGCTGGGCGTAATACGTCCAGCCGAGATGGGCGTATCCGAGCGCATACGTCGGGTCCACCTCAATCGCGCGGCGGAATCGTTTGGCCGCTTCGCCATACTTCGCCTGGTCATAGAACGCCCGCCCGATCGTGTCGTGAATCTCCGCGTTGTATGGGTCAAGCTCGGATGCCTTCGTCAGCATCGCATCCGCTTCGGCGTAGGCGCGCGTCAGCCGCAGGTTGAGCGCCAACCGCAGGTACAGCAGGGAGAAGTTGGGGAATAGATCGATGGCGCGGCGATACTCTTCAATCGCGTTCTTATAACGCCCCAGGCTCTCGTAAGCGTAGCCCAGGTTCCGGTGCGCCAACCATGATTCGCCGCTGAGTTCGACCGCTTTGCGTGCCAGTTCCAGCGCGCGGTCGGGCCGGTTCTTGTCAGCATACGCTTCAGACAGATAAGCATAGGCATCGGCGTACTCCGGGCCCAATTGGATCGCCGTTTCGCCGGCCGTGATCGCTTCGTCCGCCTTGTTGCTCCAGTCGAGCGCCAGCGTCAGCACGGCGTAGTTCTGCGCGCTGCGCGGGTCGGCGTCGACGGCGCGGCGCGCATGCTTGACCGCCTCGTCGAATTTGCGCCGGTAGGTGAGCACCATCGCATAGCGCGACAACGCCAGGTCGCTGTTTGGCGCGGCCAGGACGGCACGCTGGAACGCTTCCTCCGCTTGCAGCAGGTTGCCGGAGGCAAACGCCTTGTCGCCTTTGGCGATGCGCTGTTCCAGGCTTTCGGACGGCGTCGGCGTCGGCGGCATCAGAGCGGGCGCGGCGCCCTGTTCCCGGGCCAGGTAGAGCGTGCCGACCGCCACGTACGCCGCAACTAACGCGATAAGCACGCCGAGCAGCTTGCGGCGCTTCGGACGCGCGGTGGTGCGCAGGTACATAGCGGCATTATAGCATCATCACCTGCTTTCCCGCAGTAGGCGCGGGTGCGGCACGACGATTCGGCCGCCGATCAGCGCCGGAATCCACGCATGACGATGCACTGTCCGGCAACGGGGATCGTGGTCAGAGTGGATGCCGGCTTGCTACATGCCGGCATGACGCGCTTGTGAGTCCCGACAGGTTTCCGGTGCGCGCTTTGAGGGGCAATCACGGTGATTACCCAGATCGACCAGACCTCGCGGGTTTTCAAAACCCGCGAGGTCTTGATGCGCGCCATCCGCTCAGATATGGGTAATCATCAAGGCAATCGTGTTGACACGCCGTTTGGCGCGTGCTACACTCGCCAAAAGCGGCGAGCGCGCCGCAGACCACCCTGGCCTGTTTACCCCGGAAACCACCATGACCATTGATCTGCGAATCGATAACGGCACTCTCGTCACCTCGGCGCACACGTTCGGCGCGTCGATCGGCATTCACAAAGGGCGCATTGTGCTGATCGGCGACCCGGCGCACCTGCCCCCGGCCACGCGGACGATCGATGCCGGCGGCCTGCTCGTGATGGCCGGGCTGATCGACCCGCACGTGCACATGCGCGACCCCGGCCACACGGAGCGCGAAGACTGGTTCCACGGCTCGCGCGCGGCGGTGGCCGGCGGCGTGACGTGCGTGCTGGAGCATCCAAACTCGGTGCCCCCGGTCACAAACCTCCAGCACTTCCAGTACAAGAAGGGCGTCGCGGAGGCGCAGTCGTGTGTCGACTTCGGCCTGTACGGCGGCATCGGCTTCTTCGACGACCGCGAGAGCGGCGAGCGGACGCCGCCCCAGATGGCGGACGTCGAGGCGCTGGTGAAAGCGGGCGTCTGCGCGTTCAAGACGTTCCTCTGGCCATATCCCGATCGCAAGGACGAGTTCGACGGCATCACCACGCTCGGCGCGAACGAGATGACGGTCGTCTTCGGCATGGTTGCGAAGACTGGCAAGGTACTGAACGTCCACGCCGAGGACAAGCCGACCGTGGACGCCGCGATGGCGCGCCTGTTGAGCCTACCGAGCCGCGGCCCGGAACTGCACGAGCCGTCGCGCCCGATCGAGGCCGAGTTGATCGCAGTGCGCCATGCCATCGAGATCGCACTGGCCGCCGGTGTGCGGCTGAACTTTCCGCACTGCAGCGGCGGCACAATCGTGGACGCCGTCGGCGCTGCGCGCGCGCAGGGTCACACGCAGATCACCGCCGAGACCTGCCCGCAGTATCTGTTCCTGACCGCCGAGCGCCTGCGCGTGGTTGGTCCATACGGCAAGATCAACCCACCGATCCGCAGCGCGGAAGAGCAGGCGTCGCTCTGGCGCGGTCTGAAGGCGGGGCTGGTGGAGACGATCGGCAGCGACCACGCGCCGCACTCGAAAGACGCGAAGGAGAAGGCGTGGGGCGACATCTTCGCCGCGCCCGCCGGGCATCCGGGGCTGGAGACGACGCTGCCGCTGATGCTGACCGCCGCGCACGAAGGCAAGCTGACCTACAACGACGTGACGCGACTATGCGCGGAGAATGTGGCGCGACTGTACGGCCTCTACCCGCGCAAGGGCATCTTGCAGGTTGGCGCCGACGCAGACATCATACTGATTGACCCGCAGCGCAAGGGCAAGTTCGACAGCCAGACGATGCAGACCAAGGGGCGCGAGACGGCCAAGCTATTCGAGGGCATGCCGTACACTGGCGCGCCGGTGATGACGCTGGTGCGTGGCCGCACGATGATGGACGACGGCCAGATCACCGGCCAGCCGGGCGACGGGCGGTTTTTGGCGGTGGGGGCGAAGTAGCATGACGCAGCCAAAAGATGCAGGCACGCCGACGAGAGTCTCCATTGACCTGACGATGTCCGAGGCCGAGGCGCGTGCAACGCTATGGCAGGGGCGCGGCCCTCGCGAACCGATGGGGAGGATGCTGGACTCAAAACAACTCGATAGTAACGATCTCGCATGGGCAATCGGACACGCGTACAATCCGCAAGTGCGTGCGGCAGCACGGACGCTCCTTGCGCTCTGGATTGGAAAACCTGCAACTGAGAAGGAGACGGAACGATTCGGGCCCGAAGTGATTATCGGGAGCCATTATCTTGAGGAACAAGAGACCGATAACCTGACTCAGTTTGCATTCTATGCAGGGTTTGGCTATGGCGTTGTCGCAATTGGCGGCTGTGCATTTGGGTTGCCACTGATCGCCTTGTTCATCATCAGCGTGATAAGTGGGCAGCCCAATGCAGTTCTTGCCCTTGAACTGGTTGCGGTACTTGTGGTATTCGGCGGCGTCGCGTTGGAGCTCTACAGGCGCATGCGGAGAAACGCACTCGCCTTTCGCAGCTTCCGCGCCGGACGCAAAGGTGAAGAAGCTGCGCTTGAAATACTGCGAGCCGCCTTGGATAACCGCTGGACAATCTTCCGCAGCCTGCACGTACCCGGCCACCAAAGCGATTGTGATCTGATTCTTGTTGGTCCAAGCGGTGTATGGCTGCTAGAAGTCAAAGCGTATCGCGGCACCCTGCGCGTCGATGGCCGCCGCTGGGAGCGGCAGACCAAGCGCGGATGGAGAACGCTCGAAGAGAATCCGTCCGACCAGGTCGCCCGCAACGCGACACGCTTGAACGACTTCCTCCAACGCCAGGGCATCAAGCGCTGGATCGATACGGCGATCGTGCTGGCCGAGCCACAGCCGATATCCAATCTGGAGGGATCAGAGATTCCGATCTGGCTCCTGCCACAATTGGAGAATAAAGTGGCAAAGCTGACAACGCGCAATCTGCCCAACGATGCGGATCTCGCCAAGATCGTGAAGATCCTGACCGACGTGGCGGCCAAACAGTTGGCGAAGGAAGAAGCCGAAGCCAATAAGTGATGCGCGGTAGCCGAGATGTTTCGCGCATGGCAAGCCGTTCAGGTGTGCCTTGCCTTCGCGCTGACTAGAAACATCGCCACTACTGGCATCGTTGCACGCTCCAACTCGTCATGCCAGCAATGTCCTGTGCCACCCGCCGAAGGCGCGTCGGCGCCGCTGCGCGGCGCGGCACAGGATGCAAGTTAGCCGGCATCCACGTCAACATCTGGCGTGCGTACAGGCCCGTGTTGCGCCCGCCTGGATGCCGGCTTTCGCCGGCATGACGGATTGGAAGCCCGGCATACCAGTTTCTGCCGCATCGCATACCGCCCACGGTATGGTCATTCTCAGCATGACATGAAGCATTTCAAGGAGAACTCATGGCCCCCTACAAGCGAACCATCCTCGGCACCTGCTGTGTGCCATGGAACGCAGACGGCTCGCTGGCGGAGGAAACGTTCCGCGCCAGCATCCACGACCAGATCACACGCGGCATCCCCGACCAATACATCTTCGGCACCGCCGGCGAAGGCTACGCCGTGACGGAAGCGCAGTTCGACACGATCACGCGCATCTTCGCCGAGGAGATGCGCGCCGGTGGCTCCGAGCCGATGGTCGGCGTGATCAGCCTCTCGCTGCGCACGATCATCGAGCGGATCGAGCGCGCCAACGCGCTCGGCGTCCGCCAGTTCCAGATCTCCCTGCCGTCGTGGGGGGCGCTGAACGAGCGCGAGATGCTAACGTTCTTCAAGGAGACGTGCGGGCGCTTCCCCGATTCGCAGTTCCTGCACTACAACCTGCCGCGCACGAAGCGGCTCGTCATGCCGGAGGAGTACGCCAGACTCGTCAGGCTGCACCCGAATCTCGTCGCCATCAAGTACGGCGGCGCCGACCTGACCGTCATCAGCGGCATCCTGCGGCTCGCGCCGGAGCTCCGGCTTTTCCTTGGCGACGGTTCGTACCCGCTCGGCTGCATGCTCGGCGAGCCGGGGCTGCTGGTTTCGATCGCGACGAGCAATCCGCCGCTGGCGCGCCACTACTTTGAGCTTGGCGTCGCAGGAGACATGCCGAAGCTGATGGCGATGCGGCAGGAACTGATGGGCATGCTCGACGAGTTGTACGGGGCGATGGGCACTTCGCTGATCGATGGCGCGTACGACAAAGTCTTCTCGAAAATACGTCTGTCGCAGTTCCCGCTGCGGCTGCTGCCGCCGTACGAACACGCCAGCGAGGAGCAGTTCGCGAAATACTGCGCGGCGCTGCGGGCGCGTTACCGGGCGTGGATTGTGTAGGCCCCGCGCGAGCGAGGGAGCGATGCAAAGGCGGGCGACCAGTCAGCAGTCCTGGCACGCATCATACCGGAACGGCTACGAAGACGTGCAAGCAATCGGGCGCCAGCAATTCTCATTTGGGCTTTGGGCGGGTACTTTCCAATGCCGACTTGCTATGAACTGGCCCCCCTGGTGCTTGTCACGCAAGCTGGCTCGACAAGTAAGCGGCGTTGCCCTCCCCCCGACCCCCTCCCAACTTCGTTGGGAGGGGGCGAGATTCTAAGGGGAGGTGCGCGGCGGCTGCGCCGCCGCGCACCGCCCCGTTAGCTTTTCCCCCGCGCGCGGGGGAGCAGGGGCCAGGGGATGAGGGGGCAACCTGGCGGCTGGCTCCAAAATGAGAATTGCTGATCGGGCACGCTGGCATTTTGACCTCGTATCAGGGCATGGTAAACTCGCCGCGATACCATACCACAATGGAACGAACGGAATGACTGAAGGCAAAGCAACGGCTTGTGCAAATGCAAACATCGCCCTCATCAAGTAATCACAATGTAACACCGCCGCTGGTGCTCACGGCAAGGCTCGTAGTTGAGCGTTCCGGAGACCGTATTGTCGCCGGTGTTTTCGCAACAATACGGGTGCAGAGGGAGATTGCCCGTGTGTTTGTTGGATCTTGAAAGATCGGGCATGTCCCCAACTGTATTGGCAATTACAGAATAGCAAATATGTTGGGCGAGGGCAACCGCAATCGCGGTTGCCCTCTCTTTTTGTTCCTCTGTTCGCCTCCCCGATTTGGTGCCAGGTCCCCGTGCAATTCGGGCCGCCAGTGGTTGCACCGTGCTGGCCGAATAGGTATAATCCGCGGCAAAGAGACGAACCGCAGCATCACTGGCCGCAGGAGGGAGCCATGCCGATCCCGCCGACCGGCACCGTTACGTTCCTCTTCACCGACATCGAGGGCAGCACGCGCCTCGCCCAGCAGTTTCCCGCTGCGTGGCCCGGCGCCCGGGCGCGCCATCATGCCATCCTCAAAAGCGCCATTGAATCGCGCGGCGGCTATGTCTTCCAAGTTATCGGCGACGCCTTTTGCGCCGCGTTCCACACCGCGCCCGACGCGATAGCGACAGCACTTGACGCCCAGCGTGCCCTGTACGCGGAGCCCTGGGGAGATGCGGTCGTCCGCATCCGGGTAGGCGTCCATACCGGCGCTGCCACAGCCCGGCCTGACGGCGACTACGAGGGGTACCTGACGCTCGTGCGCGTGCAGCGCATCATGTCCGGCGCGTACGGCGGGCAGGTGCTGTTATCACAATCTACCGCTGAACTGGTGGGCGATGCACAACGTGATGGAGTCGGACTGCGCGACCTCGGCACACACCGCCTCAAAGATCTCGGCGCGCCGGAGCATCTGCACCAACTCATCATGCCCGGCTTGCCTGCCGACTTCCCGCCGCTCAAGACGGCCGACCATCCCAACAACTTGCCGACGCAACTGACCTCGTTCATCGGGCGCGAGGCCGAAGTCGCGGAGGTGCGCCACTTGCTTGACACCACACGCCTGCTAACCCTGATGGGCGCGGGTGGCGTCGGTAAGACGCGCCTCGCTCTGCAGGTTGCCGCCGAGGAACTTGTCGCGTTCCCCGACGGCGTCTGGTTTGTCGAACTGGCGCCGCTGGCGGATCCCGCCCTCGTACCCAGCACCATCGCCTCAGCGGTCGGTGTGCGCGAGGAACCGAGGCGCCCGATGCTCGCGACGCTGGGCGACCACTTCCGCGCCAAGACCGCCCTCATCGTGCTGGACAACTGCGAACATCTGATCGCGGATGCCGCGCAGGTCTGCGACACGCTGCTGCACGCCGCCCCGCACCTCACGATGATCGCCACCAGTCGCGAAGCACTCGGGATCGCGGGCGAACGCGCCTACCGTGTACCGTCGTTGGGTATTCCTGCCGCGACAATGCCAGTCGATGCACTTTCGCACGTCGCTTCGGTGCAGTTGTTCAGCGAACGTGCGCGCGCCGCGAAAACAGATTTCGCGCTTACGAGCACCAATGCGCCGGCGGTCGCCCAGATCTGCCGCCGTCTCGACGGCATCCCGCTCGCCATCGAACTCGCGGCGGCGCGCATCAAGGCACTGTCGCCCGAACAGATCGCCGCGCGACTGGACGACCGCTTTCGCCTGTTGACTGGCGGTAGCCGCACGGCGATGCCGCGCCAACAGACTCTGCGCGCGGCAGTAGACTGGTCGTACAGCCTGTTGAGCGAACCGGAGCGCACCCTCATGCGACGGCTGGCGGTATTTGCGGGTGGCTGGACGCTGGAGGCGGCGGAGGCGGTGTGTGCTGATGATGGGCTTCAGTCAGACGACGTACTCGACCTACTAATGCACCTGGCGGACAAGTCGTTGGTGGTAGTCGAGACGACGGAAGATGCGGTTCGCTACCGCATGCTAGAGACGGTGCGCCAGTACGCGCGCGAAAAACTGTTCGATTCCGGCGAAGGCGCGCAACTGCGCAAGCAACATCTGAACTATTTCCGGTCGCTGGCGCAATCGGCCGAGCCGCATTTGAACGGTGCCGAGCAAGGCGCATGGCTTTGCCGCCTCGACATGGACGTCGACAACTTGCGAAGCGCTATTGACTGGGGACGCGAGGGAGGAGAGGCACTGACTGCACTACAGTTGGTGACTACCCTGGGCAGATTCTGGTTGGCACGCGGATACAGCGATGGAATTGAGCGGTTGCGGAGAGGCATCGCCTCGGCTGAAACTGCCGGGCCGTTGCCACCCGACCTGCTGGCGCGAGGCAGAGCTCTCCGCTGGTTAGGCCTCCTGCTCTGGGGCTTGCAGGGGCGCTACTCAGACGCGCGACCGGTTCTCGCTGAGGCGGTGGCCATTGCGACGAAATTGGACGATCACGCTCTTATCCTTTCGGCACGCGCGCAGTTGGGCAGGGTTTTGGCGATTCTTGGCGAACACGATGAAGCACACGCACAGTTAGAGGAGAACCTCCGCTTGGCGCACGTGCTGACCAGTGCATATGATATTGGATGGACACTAGATTTCCTTGGGGAGTTGCATCTGCTGCAGGGCAATTTGCATCTTGCGGAGCAGGCAATGACCGAAAGCGTCAGTTATGCGGAAGAATCGGGAGATCTTCTGCTCTGCTCCGGGCTGGACGGCTACCTTGGCCGCTTTGCGCTCGAGCACGGGGAACTCAAGCAAGCCGAGGAGCGCTTCCGACGCTGCCTGCAGCAAATCGTGCTGATCGGCATGCGCTGGCGTGTCCCGATCAGCGCTGTACACTTTGCCGCACTCGCTTTGGCTCATCGACAATACGAACGGTCGGCGCGGCTGCTGGGCGCATGTATGCAGCTTTCCGAGACAATGGAAGCCGAACTGAATCCGATGAGCCGCATATTGAAGGAACGTGTTTTTGCCGAGCTACGCGCCCAGATGGAACCGAAAAGATTCGACCTAGCCTGGTCTGGTGGCCGCGCCATGTCCTACGACGAAGTGGTCGCCTACGCGCTGGAGGGCAGCGATGCTTGATCGTCCGACCGGCACCGTCACATTTCTCTTCACGGACATCGAGGGCAGCACGCGCCTCGCGCAGCAACACCCCGCTGCATGGCCGGCGGCCCAGGCGCGCCACCACGCCATCCTCCAGAACGCTATCGAGTCGCACGGCGGGTACGTCTTTCAAGTCATCGGCGACGCGTTCTGCGCGGCGTTCCATACCGCGCTCGATGCGCTGGCGGCGGCGCTCGATGCCCAGCACGCTCTGAACGCTGAACTGTGGGGCGATGCAATCGTGCGCGTGCGCATGGGCTTACATACCGGGGCAGCAACCGCCCGAGCCGATGGCGACTATGAGGGCTACCTGACACTGGTGCGGGTGCAGCGCATCATGTCGGGCGCGTATGGTGGCCAGGTGCTCATGTCGCAAGACGTGGCCGATCTGGTTGGGCGAGACCTGCCAGCGGGCGTTAGCTTGCTCGACCTCGGCACGCACCGGCTCAAAGACCTCACTGCCCCAGAGCATCTATTCCAGGTTGTCGCGCAGGGTCTTCCAACGAACTTCCCGCCGCTCAAGACCGCCGATCATCCGAACAATCTACCGACGCAACTGACGTCGTTCATCGGGCGCGATGCGGAAGTCGCGGAGGTGCGCCGACTGCTGGGCGGCACGCGCCTGCTGACTCTCATGGGCGCCGGTGGCGTGGGCAAGACGCGGCTGGCCTTGCAGGTCGCCGCCGAAGAACTCGCCGCCTTCCCGGACGGCGTGTGGTTTGCCGAACTGGCGCCGCTGGCTGATCCAACCCTAATTGCCAGCACTATCGCCTCCGCGGTCGGTGTGCGCGAGGAGCCGAATCGCCCGATTCTGGGACAGCTGGGCGACTATTTCCGTGGAAAGACCGCTCTCGTCGTGCTGGACAACTGCGAACACCTGATTGCCGACGCCGCACAGGTTTGCGACACGCTCCTGCACGCCGCGCCACACCTCAAGATCATCGCCACCAGCCGCGAGGCACTGGGCATTGCAGGCGAGACGGCGTACCGTGTGCCATCCCTTGGCATCCCAACAGATTCGATGACGCTCGATGCGCTCTCGCACGTTGCATCAGTGCAGCTCTTCACCGAGCGCGCCCGCGCCGCGCGCGGCGACTTCTCGTTGTCCACCGCCAACGCCACCGCCGTCGCACAGATTTGCCGCCGTCTCGACGGCATCCCGCTCGCCATCGAACTGGCCGCCGCGCGCATCAGGACCTTGTCACCGGAGCAGATCGTCACACGCCTGGACGATCGTTTCCGCTTGCTCACCGGTGGCAGTCGTACCGCCTTGCCACGTCAGCAAACGCTGCGCGCGGCCATCGATTGGTCGTACAGTCTGCTGACCGAGTCAGAACGTATCCTCCTGCGCCGCCTGTCCGTGTTCGCCGGCGGCTGGACACTCGAAGCGGCAGAACCCGTGTGCAGCGGAGATGGTCTCGCAATTGAAGATATTCTTGATCTGCTGACACATTTGGTTGAGAAATCGCTGATTGCGGCCGAAACCGCTGGCGACATGAACCGCTATCAGTTACTGGAGACTGTACGCCAGTATGCGCGCGAGAAGTTGATGGACTCGGGGGAGGTCGCTCGGCTTCGGAATCAGCATCTCCTGTATTTCTTCTCGATGGCCCAGGAAGCGGAAAAGTATTTGCGAAGTGCGACTCAGGCGCGATGGCTTCAGCGTCTGGATTTAGATGTCGACAATGTGCGGACGGCGCTAGACTGGGGAACCGAAAGCGACCTGATCGAGAAGACGCTGAGGCTTGCTGCTGCCCTCCACCGCTACTGGTTTACACGAGGCAAATCGGAGATCCTTGAGCGATTGTCGGTTCTCATCGCATCGGCTGATGAGCGAAACCGGCTTCAGCGCACAGCACCCGAGCGCGTAGCGGCTCTACTTTGCTTAGGCAACCTGCTCTGGAATCTACAGGGGCGCTTTGCAGATGCACGTCCACGCTTCGAGGAGCTCGTTCATATCGCAATGGAGACCGGCGATGCGCGCCTTGAATGCGAGGCGCGCCGGAATCTTGGATTGGTCATATCCAATCTCGGATACTACGACGACGCGCGCGAACAGTTGGAAAAGGCGCTTCAAATTGCCCGCGCACTCAATAGTCCCGACTTGATGGCATGGTCGGGCACATTCCTCGGCCACCAGTATCGAGTGCAGAACGACATGGATCGTGCCGAGCGAATTTACGCTGAAAGCCTCGTCCAAAGTGAAACGACCGGGGATTTAGTAAATCAGGGCCAGCTTCATTCACGGCTTGGCTTCCTCGAACTGCATCGCGGCGCCATAGCGCAAGCCGATATGCGTTTCCGCAAGCACATGAAGATCGTAGTGGAACTTGGATTGACGTGGTCGGTTGCCGCAGGATTTGCCAACTTCTCTGCGCTCGCTACTGCCGAGCAACAATACAAGCGCGCCGCACGATTGGCCGGCGCTTGTGCCAAGTTGTCCGAATTGACACACGTTAGCCTACAAAGACTCGATCGGCTGGAACATGAGCAGGTCCTGGCTAGGCTTCACTCCGCGATGGCACCGTCAGAATATGATGCCGAGTGGACCGTCGGGCAAGCTATGTCCTATGATGAAGCGCTCGCCTATGCGTTGGAGGTGCCGCATGACTGATCATCCTGCGCCGCCTTCTTTCGGCGACGTGCTCCGCTCCCAGCGCCGACGGCTCGACCGGACCCAGGCCGAACTGGCCAAACGGGTCGGTTGCGCGCGTGTCACCATTCACAAGCTCGAAAGTGGCGACATGCGCCCCTCGAAGCAGTTGGCCGAACTGCTCGCACAGGCGCTGCAAATCCCCGCCACCGAACGCGAGGCGTTTGTGACCGGAGCGCGCGGCGCACAATGGGTCGAACCGCCTCGCGTTCCCGTTCCAGCCGCCGCGCCAACCCACACCAATCTGCGCACCCAACTGACCTCTTTTATCGGGCGCGAAGCCGAGATCGCCGAGGTGCGCCGCTTGCTCGGCGGCACGCGCCTGCTGACCCTGATGGGCGCCGGTGGCGTCGGCAAGACGCGCCTGGCCCTACAAGTTGCAACAGAAGAACTCGGCGCGTTTTCTGACGGCGTCTGGTTCGCCGAGTTGGCGCCGCTGGCCGACCCGGCACTGATCCCCAACACCATCGCCTCGGCGGTCGGTGTGCGCGAGGAGCCGAACCGCCCGATGCTGGATACGCTCGGTGACCACTTCCACGCGAAAACCGCGTTGATCATGCTCGACAACTGCGAGCACCTGATTGCGGACGCCGCACAGGTCTGCGACTCGCTACTGCGCGCCGCGCCAGATGTCAAGATCATCGCCACCAGCCGCGAGGCGCTCGGCATCGGCGGCGAACTGGCCTATCGCGTACCCTCACTGTCGCTGCCGCCGGCAACTCCAGACCGAAGGGGCTTGAAAACTCTTCGGATTTTGCCGCGCAGTACGAATCCGTGCGCCTGTTCGTAGAGCGCGCGACCTTCGCCCAGCCGCGCTTTGCGCTGACCACCGCCAACGCCACCGCCATCACACAGATCTGCCGCCGCCTCGACGGTGTCCCGCTGGCCATCGAACTGGCCGCCGCGCGCGTCAAGGCCCTGTCCCCAGAGCAGATCGTCGCGCGGCTAGATGATCGTTTCCGCTTGCTCACCGGCGGCAGCCGCACCACTTTGCCACGACAGCAGACACTGCGTGCTGCCATAGACTGGTCGTACAGCCTGCTGACCGAGCCAGAGAAGACGCTGTTGCGGCGTCTGTCCGTATTCGCCGGCGGCTGGACGCTCGACGCCGCCGAGGCCGTGTGCGCCAATAATTCCTTCGACCAAGCTGACATCCTCGACCTGCTGGAGCATCTGGTCGACAAGTCACTTGTCACGACCGACCTGGCTGAAGACGCTGCGCGCTACCGTATGCTCGAAACCGTGCGCCAGTATACGCGCGAAAGACTGCTGGACTCCGGCGAGGCCGGGGTCACTCACGGGGCGCACAAAGCGTGTTTCCTTGAATTTGCCAGAACGGCGGAGCCGCGGCTAGAAACGTCCGAGCAAGTTGTATGGATACAGCGCTGCGAGGAAGAACTCGACAACATGCGCGCAGCCATTGACTGGGCGATGGATCGCAGGGATGCCGAATCTGCCCTGCAAATACTGAATGCAACCAGTCAATTCAGCTTTCCCCGTAACCACTCGGCGGAGTGGAGACTGCGCACCCAGCAAGCCCTTGCGCTTGGTTCGGCAGATCTATCGCTTGCCAGTCATGCCAGGGCACTGGGCCGGCTTACGGTCATCGAGTATCTGGTTGGAGACCTGAATGTTGCAGAGACATTGGGACGCCGAGGATTGGAGATTGCGGAACAAAGCAATGACACATGGGTGCAACTCTGAAACTGTGAGCACATTTGTTCGGCGTCAGCGACGACAACGTCGATTCCCTTGTAGGCGGCGTGTTTGCGCAACCGGGTTGGTCAGTATGCTGGGTGGCACGGAAGCAGTGCAAGCAAATTGGTCTGTAAACTAGAACGCGTGTGCTCACAATGACAGAGTTGCACCCATGACACATGGTCGAAGGCGCTGGTTCTGCAACATCTAGGGCGAGTTATGTTCGGCCAGAAGCGATACGCGGAAGCACAGGCACTTGCCGAACAGAGTATCGAGCTTGCAAAGACATTGCCGCGCCCATATTGGATTGGCGGTGGCAAGATGCTGCTTGCTGCAATTGCCACTGAACAACAGCATTTTGACCTCGGAGAACAACTACGGCACGAAGCGCTGGAAATATTCAGACAAATCGGGGATTCAGCATACAGCACTCAAGCGTTGCGTCAATTGAGTGGCGATGCTGCGCGTCGAGGGGATTATGCGACTGCTTCTGCACTGATCCAAGAGAGTCTCAGTAGATCCAGAATTGGCTGAAATCGGAAGAAAGTAAAGCGGCTTGCTCAAACCCTGTATGATTGTTAGTACCACCCAACAATCCAAGGAGAGCAAGCCATGGCGAATGATACCCCGAAACTCAGTGCAGATAAAGTGCTGGACGAAGCCCGGCGGCTGTTGGAAGCGCACGTGCCGCTGGCGGCGGATGGCTATGAGTG
>JACRMK010000003.1 GCA_016235055.1 Chloroflexota bacterium
CACAACGCAAAAACAACCACGAGTTCATCAAACTCGCGACGCGTTAGCCCGGTCAGTGTCAGAAAATCTTTAGGGTTCCTTTTGAGCGTCTCGTAACTCAACATGCATAGTAGGATACCTTATTTTGAATAGAGTCTATTGTCGAGTCCGGCAAAACCCTGTGCATTGAAGTGGGTCAGTCACCTCATGGCCATCACGCAAGTACACTGCCGTCGCTCGGCGATCTTCGACACACCGTACCCTGCCTGCGAAGTGCGGACAATGCGCGCGCTCGACGCTACGTGCGGGCAACGTCTGGGCGTTGGCGCGTCGTTCGATTTCCGCCGTATCCTGCGCTCTCAACGTGTGCAATTTCAACTTGACTTCTGCCATGATGACCCTCGTGTCCCGAAGCCGCATCATTGCATTTCAACTTGCTGAATGCACCACTTGGTAGGCAACGACGCAGGCCGCCAACTCATGGGAACGCCATGTTTCACTGAAGTGCGAATTGCCATCTCGCACCCATTTCTACGCAGTGAAATCAGTGCACAACGGCTCACCTAAGGTTGATTCGGAGGGTTCCGTAGGATCGCCGCAAAGCACTGCCCTCCGTATTGTGCACGGCTGAGTACAACGTGATATTTAGGCCCCCTGGACTACCACAACATGGAAATGGACCGTTGCCACCTTGTAGCGGCGCACGAAGTACGGTGATTGTTGGATCCGCCGGCAGCAACGAAGTCCCTCCCCCGTTATTTTGCCCGCGCACAGCCCTGAGCCTAGCAACTTCCACCTCGGAATTTCTGAAGATATCGTACGTTGTAAGTCCTATCTGCCGATCTACCATAACATCACCCACGAACTGTTCTGAAAGGAAGCGCACCGACCAACTACCATTTGGATCCCCATTGTCAAGGAGTTCTACTTGAAGCGAGTAATCCAACTTGTCTTCTTGAATCGTTGAAGGCGCCCAAAGAAGCCGCGAGACACAAAACATCGGAACCATACATGGCACCTCGTCCATTTGGGCGGTCGATCCACTGACAAAGGAAAACACTGCTTGACCGCTGATAACACGCCTCCGCGCAGATGACGCGCCAATGGTCGTCTCCTTCGGCTCTCCATTGGATAGCACGGGCGGGGAAGTGGTGGAACCGCCTGGTGGAATCGGGTTACCTGACGGTGGCAGCGGGCCACCGCCGTTAGGCGGACCTTGGTCGCCCGGGGGAGTACACGAGTTGTCCAACTGGCATGGATCGCCACAATCCCCTCCATCACAGGTCTGTCTGTGCCCGCTCGGGTCCGTATACTTCAGCGGGTTTCCGAGGACATAGCTGTACCGGTTCAGCGCCTGCGGGTTGCCCGCGCCGGGGACGACCGTGTCGGCAGAAACGAAGCGTGCCAGCGCACTGTCGTAATAGCGCGCGCCGTAGAACATCAAGCCGGTTGAGGCATCGAGCCGCTGGCCGGTGTGGCCGATGTCGGTCGGCATCGCGCCATTCGCCGCGCGCACCACGCCCCAGGCGGTGAACTTCTGCTCGCTGACGACCGCCCCGCTGCCGTCGGTCGTCAGCGAGACGCTGCCCAGGCTTGCCCTGAGCTTGTCGAAGGGTGATCGGTATGCACGAAGTATAGCGCACTTATGGCGCCGGTCATCACCCTGTGCCGCGCGCTACGCGCGCCGACGCGGCTTCACCGCGTGGCACAGGGCAGGCCCGCATGGCGATCAGCATCGAGGCGCCGTTGCGGTAGGAGGCGATATCGCTCGAACAGATTAGATCGCCTACCGCGGCGAAGCCTTGCCCGGAGCCGTGCTGCCCATTGTCAATAAGGTTACAACCGGTGGGTTTCTACGCGTGGGTCAAGGGGGAACAGGTCCGAACCCTCGCCATTCCTGAGCACGCTCGATTCTGTTGTGCAATCCTCTCCACTCAGTCAACTCCTGATCCATTTCCTTCAAAGTGCGCGAGCGCAAGAGATCAATGCGGTCCACCGACATATCGGGTGTCATTTCGTTGCTATAAACGTCATGCTCAAACAACGGCCGCTGGGCATAGACGAGCATCCCTTCCTTCACATAGACGAGAACGACGTTGAAGCGATAGGCACTCAGTTCATAGATTGAATACACCCTCATCGGCGGCCCCAGAAGCTCGACAAACCGAGCGAGCGCTATCTTACTATCCAGACCGTTGTAGCACGGGGCAGCGCAATTCTGATTACTTAACACAATCCCGTATTCCTCGCGCAACCTGGCGATGCGCGGATCGGGCACAGTGGGACCGGTGTACCATTGAGGAGAGGGGAAAGCCGGTGGTGTCGAAGTTGGCTCCACGGGTAACGAGAAGGCTACACAGCCAGTGAGCAACTGATTGCCCACTACTCCAACGCCCAGCAATAGGCATATTACACTCAGATATCTTGATTGCAACTTCATACGGCCGGTCTCTCCAAACACCGCTGGGGGTATCGGACATAGTCCGCCCCACAGGGTCCGTCAGCTTCGCTGTACTATTGATGTTTGCCAATCCAGGTCGCTATGAATTGCTGCCGAGCTCGCCACTGGTCCCCTGTGTAGGTGCGGTCTAGGAGGTCCTGATCGTAAACAACCCATAGCTCAAATGACCGGGCCCAATCCTCCCAAGGGTTTTCTCGTGCCCAGCTATTTCGTATTTGTGGGCCCTCGGGCCCTAGTCTCCACTTCCAGTGCTCGCCTTCACAGTCGTCTTCGTCACAGTTTACCCAATCACTTCCCGTCTTGCGACCCATCGCTTCCCAGATGCCGCCATGTGATTCACTGCCTGGTGTGCGGGAATCCCACAGGTGAGCGAATTCATGGGCAATCGTACCTAAAAAGATTCTGAACGCTGAGAAGTCGTAGCGGTTGAACGCAAAGTTCTTGGCAAACAGGTTGATCGTCATGTGTGTTTGGCACGCATTTGCGGGTCTCTGGCAGATGGGCAAAACCATCGAATCAGCCCACTTGATAATAGCTACTCCCTTCAGTGCAGCGTATACGATCTGAGTGCTCGAATGGTATGCGACGAGTTCGAACGCGTCACGAAGATTGATGATATCTTCGATCTGAATGTCTCCGTTCAATGTAAGCCGGTATTCCATCTCGAAATGTTGTTTTTCTTCAAGACAACGGTCGTCTGCGATCGCACAATGTCCCGTCGGATCCGTATACTTCAGCGGGTTCCCGAGGACGTAGCTGTACCGGTTCAGCGCTTGCGGGTTGCCCGCGCCGGGGACGATCGTGTCGGCGCTGACGAAGCGTGCCAGCGCGGCGTCGTAATAGCGTGCGCCGTAGAACATCAAGCCCGTTGACGCATCCGCTCTTTGGCCTGTATATCCGACATCCGTCGGCATCGCGCCGTTCGCCGCGCGCACCACGCCCCAGGCGGTGAACTTCTGCTCGCTCACGACCGCCCCTGCGCCGTCTGTCGTCAGCGACACGCTGCCCAGGCTTGCCCTGAGCTTGTCGAAGGGTGATCGGTATGCACGAAGTATAGCGCACTTACCGCGCCGGTCATCACCCTGTGCCGCGCGCTACGCGCGCCGACGCGGCTTCACCGCGTGGCACAGGGCAGGCGCGCATCGCGATCAGCTTCGCGCCCGCGCTGTAATAAGTTTTGGTAATTCGCTGCGTGCCGGTGAGCGTGGTCTCGATGAAGCACTAAATTATCCGCAAGCGATAAACACCATCTTTGACACCCTTATCGGCGTATGGGCCGATGTATGCGAGTCCATGCGATTCCTTCACATAATGTCTGCACACCCAACGTAAGATTCTGTCTGCCCATTGAACAAACTCAGGTGATTTAGTCACCCAATAGCCATCGGCATCGTAGAATCCAAGTTCAAAGTGAAATCGTCCCCTAATAATCTCGCTGCCACTCAAACCACCTGGAGAGAATTTTATTACCGGCGAGCGCGCCTCATCCACGAGCCAATGGCTCTGCGATTGGACGTATTTTAGGACCACAGATGCAATGTCAATGTTTCTGCTTATCCAGTTCGCATCAGCCAAAGTCGGTACCGGCCGAATAGTAGCCGTCGTTGAGATCCACGGTAGAAATGCGACATTGCCCCTTTTCTGAAGCATCGTCTGAAGTTCTTCGCGATCGGCCTGAAGTATATAAAAGTTCACCTGACGTCCCATCTGGGAAGCCTCCTATCTATATGGTCGAAATATCACGTTTATGGCGCTACCGAGCGCATTCTTTATGTCCGCGATAGCGATGCGTTCACGAGAAACCGGCAGTCCTGCTTGAGTCTGCCTTCCGACTTGGTAGAACGTAGTCGGAGTTCCGTCTACGCCCAATTCGACGACATCGACATACCGCTTGGACTTGATCCCATTGGGCGTGAGAACCCCATATTCCGTATCCCAAGTACCGCCACTCGCCTCGATTTCCTGGATGATCTGTTCGACTGTTGCTCGATGTAAAGGGCCTCCCAATTTACCAGGTCGATTCGGATTCGCTAGGTTTGCAATTCCGGCGAGCGCCGCCCCAGCATCCTCGGCCGCACCAGATACAATGTTGCGAACTCCGGCAGCAAGAGCAGGAGCGCCCTCCATTGCGTCCATGAGAAAGGCTGTCCATTGGTCATTGCTCAGTCGCCCCGCATGAATAGATTTCGCACCGCTGATTGGCGTAAGTTCGTTGTCGAATCCTGCGAGAACGTGGCGTGTATTATTGCCGAAAATCTCTTCGCCTTCGTTGAGGTAGCCGTAGATCCACGTGATCGCCGAATCAACTTCCTGCTCATAGCAGGGGTGAGATCCATTGCAATCGTTGATTCGTCGCGTGATGCATTCTGCATCGCAGATTTCGGTGCCAGTCGAATCATCATATGCGGCATGCCCGCTCGGATCCGTGTACTTCAGCGGATTCCCCAACACGTAGCTGTAGCGGTTCAGCGTCTGCGGGTTGCCCGCGCCGGGGACGATGGAGTCGGCGCTGACGAAGCGTGCTAGTGCGCTGTCGTAGTAGCGCGCGCTGTAGTACATCAAGCCCGTTGACGAGTCGGCCCTTTGGCCTGTATATCCGACATCCGTCGGCATCGCGCCGGTCGCCGCGCGCACTACGCCCCAGGCGGTGAACTTCTGCTCGCTCACAACGGCCCCTGCGCTGTCCGTCGTCAGCGAGACGCTGCCTCGGCCTGCTCTGAGCTTGTCGAAGCGTGGCTGCTATGCACAAAGAATAGTACGCATCGAGTGCGTTTGTCAATACTGTGGCATAAAGTTGTCTGGTATTCGGTAATGTGTCATGTTCCGGACGTGTGGTAAGCCGAAGCGATGAACGCAGCCTTGAATTCCTCTTCCCCGTAAGCAACTTGCCCCTTGAGTGGACTACTTTTTACTGATGATGTCCCGGAACGGATTGCCGAGTCAATAGAACGTTAAGTTGATTGATCATCTATGAAGCGTGACACAATATCAGCCTGTCACGCTCACTCCTTGCCTGTGGACAGCCCGAGACAGCATCCTGGTAGCTTTTGGAGGCTAAGTTGTGCTATATTTCACACTGCCTCTGGCCCATCTGCGAAGGATACCTATCGATAAACAGATTGGTTGGTAGGCTGGAGCGGCAGGTGATCGGAACTGTGATTATGTCAACTCGATTAGCGCGAACCTCAAGGCTGGATGGCTTCTACAGGAAGTCGATGCCCGACCGTACACAACTCATTACGGAATGGGCGGTGCTGGATGAGGTTGATTTCCAGTCGATTGAGGATGGCGGGCTTGACCTCGGGCTGGCCGACAAGATGGTCGAGAACGCCATCGGGCGGTACAGCCTGCCGCTGGCGGTGGCGACCAACTTCCTCATAAACGGCAAAGAGTACCTGATCCCGATGGTGATCGAGGAGCCGTCGGTGGTGGCGGCCTGCTCGTTTGCGGCCAAGCTGGCGCGCACCGGCGGCGGCTACGAGACGCACGCCGACGAGCCGATCATGATCGCGCAGGTGCAGGTGCTGAACGTGCCCGATCTGGACGCGGCGCGGGCGCGCGTGCTGGCGGCCAAGGCCGACCTGATCGCCCAGGCCGACGCGGCGCACCCGAACCTGGTGGTGCGCGGCGGCGGTACCCGTGATATCGAGGTGCGGCTGCTGCCGCAGACGGCCGTGGGGCCGATGCTGATTGTGCATCTGCTGGTCGACGTGCGCGACGCGATGGGTGCGAACATCGTCAACACGGCGGCCGAGGCGCTGGCCCCGGCGATCGAGGCGTTGACCGGCGGGCGTGTGCTGCTGCGCATCCTCTCGAACCTGACGGACCGGCGCATGGCCGGCGCGCGCTGCCGCATCCCGCTCACCGAACTGAAGAGCGAGACGCTGGACGGTGCGGCGGTGGCCGAAGGGATCGTGGCGGCCTGGGCGTTCGCCGACGCCGACCCGTACCGGGCGGCGACGCACAACAAGGGCGTGATGAATGGCATCGACGCGGTGCTGCTGGCGACCGGCAACGACTGGCGCGCGATCGAAGCGGGCGCGCATGCATACGCCGCGCGCGACGGCCGCTACCGCTCAATGACGACCTGGGGCATCGAGCGCGGCGCGAACGGGCACAGCGGCTACGACTACCTGACCGGTTCGATTGAACTGCCGATGGCGATCGGCACGGTGGGCGGCACGACGAAGGCGCACCCGACGGCGCGGGCGAACCTGCGCATCCTGGGCGTCGAGTCGGCGCAGGAACTGGCCGGCATCATCGCGGCGGTTGGGCTGGCGCAGAACTTCGCGGCGATCCGCGCGCTGGCAACCGAGGGGATCCAGAAGGGGCACATGCGGCTGCACGCCAGAAAACAAAATCCCAAATCCCAAAACCCAAATCCCAATGGGGAAAAAGACCAACTCTCAACTTCCAAAGGCTAAATCGAACCACAAAGACACAGAGACACAAAGAAAACCTTTATAAGATTGGCTGTTCTTTGTGCCTTTGTGTCTTTGTGGTGGATTCTTGAACTTGGTGACCATGAAACGGACGACGTTGTATTTTGTGCGGCATGGCGAGGTGTATAACCCAAAAGATGTGTTGTATGCGCGGTTGCCGCGCTTCCGGCTCAGCGAGCGCGGCGTGCAGGAAGCCGAAACGACGGCACGCTACCTGAAACGCAAGCCGATCAAGGCGCTCTACAGCAGCCCGATGCTGCGGGCGCGGCAGACGGCGAAGATTCTGCAAAACTACCACCCGCAGGCGCCGGTGCACATCACGCGGCGGCTGATCGAGGTGAAGACGTCGTACCAGGGCGAGCCGCGCGCGGTACTGCAGTCGATCGGCTGGAACTTCTACGACAATCGCCGCCATCCGGGCGACGAGGGCCGCGAGGACATCCTGAATCGGATGCTGAAGGAGCTGTCGCTGACGCGTAGGCGTCACTCGGGCCAGGACGTCGTGTGGGTGGCGCACGGCGACCCGGTCATCATCCTGACGTTGTGGGGCCAGGGGCGTCCGCTGACCGATCTGCACCAGTACAAGGGCCATACGTATATCGGTCACGCGTCGGTGACGGCGTTCACGTTCGAGCCGGGGCGCGAATTGCCCGTGCAGGTCGAATACACCGATCCGAACGCGAAGGCGTAGCGGGCCTGGAGAACTGAGCCCCATGCGCTACGACTGTCGCTCCGGCTTCCGCCGGAGCCCAGTCACGGACTCTGGATTCCGGCTCCCATGAAAATGGATCGCATCCTGTGGTAGGGCCAGGTCTTTGACCTGGCCGACTGGACGGGTCAAAGACCCGTCCCACCATTGGCAGGACTATTCTCATGCGCGGGGTGCGCGCCCCCGGCGCATCACCAACTTTCGCCGGAATGACGTGCTGGTTATCTGGGGTACCGGTGGGCTGCCGTGGGGAACGCGCCTGGCAGTCCGCAAACTGATCTGGTGGAAGTGGAGTGTAGAACCACATGAAAATCATGAAACCCAATCGCGCGGTCGGCATTGCCGGATACGGCGCCTATGTGCCGCGCTTCCGCATCAAGGCCGAAGAGATTGCGCGCGTCTGGCGCGGCACACAGGAAGCGCTGCCGATCCGCGAGAAAGCGGTGCCGGGTCCCGACGAGGACACGGCGACGATGAGTATTGAGGCGGCGCGCAACGCGCTGGCACGCGCGGGCATTGCGGCCGGCGACCTGCGGGCGGTCTGGGTCGGCACGGAGTCGAAGCCGTACGCCGTCAAGCCGACCTCGACGATCGTGGCGCAGGCGATAGGCGCGGTGCCGAACACGCAGGCGGGCGACTGGGAGTTCGCGTGCAAGGCGGGCACCGAGGCGCTGCAAGCCTCGATCGCGTTCGTCGGCTCGGGCATGGCCGACTACGCGATGGCGATCGGCATGGACACGGCGCAGGGGCGGCCGGGCGACGCGCTGGAGTACACGGCGGCGGCGGGCGGCGCGGCGATGATCGTCGGGCCGGCCGAGGACTCGCTGGCCGTGCTCGAAGCGTCGTACTCGTACGTCACCGACACGCCGGACTTCTTCCGCCGCCAGCACGCGCACTACCCGGAGCACGGCAACCGCTTCACCGGCGAGCCGGCCTACTTCACGCACGTCACCGGCGCGGCCGAGCGCCTGCTGGGCGACCTGGGCCGCACCGCGCGCGATTACGCCTACGCGGTGTTCCACCAGCCGAACCTGAAGTTCCCGCAGACAGTCGCCAAGCAGCTCGGCTTCACGCGCGAGCAGATTGCGGCCGGCCTGCTGGTCGGCGATATCGGCAACACCTACTCCGGCTCGTCCATGATCGGCACGACCGCCGTGTTCGACATTGCCAAGCCGGGCGACCGCATCCTGTTCGTCTCGTTCGGCTCCGGCGCGGGCAGCGACGCCTTCTCGTTCGTCATGACCGAGCAGGTGCTGGAGCGGCAGGACCGTGCGCCGAGCACGCGCCGCTACATCGAGCGCCGCAAGCATATCGACTACGCGATGTACGCGCGCTACCGCGAAAAGTACCTGATGAACTAAAGTGGATCCGCGAATAACGCGAATCTTCGCTAATCTTTTGTCCACGAAATGACACAAAGAAACTCGAATGAATCCGATTTCTTATTCGTGCGGATTCGCGTTATACGCGGATAAGGAATAGCAGGGGCCGTCCTGCCCCGTGGACAGGTCAAAGACCTGTCCCTACGTCGGAAGTATTTCGGAGCACATCATGCAAGCTGCCAATTCAATCCCGACCGCGGCCGCCGCACAGCCGGCGGAAACCGCGCCGCAATGGCTGCCGCAAGCGGGACTGCGCCTGTCGGGTGTGGTGCTGCTGCTCGGCATCGCCGCCGACGTGCTGTTCTACAAGCGCGAGTGGGGCCTCTCGGTGCCGCTGTTCGTCGCGCTGTTGGTCGGCACGATGGCCTATCTGTTCGCGCGCGCGGGCGAGGCGCGCTTCGTGCGGCGCAACCTGTGGGTGGCCGCGCCGCTGCTGTTCTTCGCGTTCATGGTCTTCGTGCGCGACGAGCCGGCGCTGACCGCGCTCAATGTGCTGGCTTGCCTGCTGCTGCTCGGCGTGCTCTACTTCACGCTCGGCACCAACCCGCTGGAGCGCCTGACCGTCGCGGCGTACCCGCTGGCGGTCCTGATCGGCAGCCTCACGGCGCCATTCAGCACCTTCCCGCTCGTCGGCTGGCTGCTGGCGCGCACGGGCGAGCACAGCGGGCGCGGGCAGGTTGCGATTCGTGTGCTGGTCGGGCTGCTGCTGGCGCTGCCGCTGGTGATCGTCTTCGGCGCGCTGTTCGCCTCCGCCGACGCCATCTTCGCGCAGACGGTGCGCGACATCGTGCGGCTGGATTCGCTGCCGGACCTGTTCTGGCAGGCGGTCTGGATCGGCTTCGTGATGTGGATCTGCGGCGGCGCGCTGGTGATGGCGCTGAACCGGGCGCACCAGGCGAAGCCGTCGCCCGATCTGGAGAAGCCGCTGGCCGCGCCGCTGACGCTCGGCGTCATCGAGGGCGGCACCGTGCTGGCAGCCGTGAATGCGCTGTTCGTGGTGTTCGTCGGCATCCAGTTCACCTACCTGTTCGGCGGCAACGCCAATATCCATGTGGACGGCTTCACCTACGCCGAATATGCGCGGCGCGGCTTCTTCGAGCTGGTCGCGGTTGCGATCCTGACAATGGGGCTGCTGCTCGGCCTGGACTGGTTGACGAAACGCGCCAGCCCGGCGGCCGCGCGCGCCTTCAAGGCGCTCTGCCTGCTGCTGATCGCGCTGGTGCTGATCGTGCTCGTCTCGGCGACGCTGCGCATGAGCCTGTACGAGAGCGCATACGGGTACACGAGCCTGCGGCTCTACACGCACTGGTTCATGCTCTGGATGGGCGCGGTCTTCGTCCTGAAGGTGGTGGAGATCGTCGCGGACCGGCGGCAGGTATTCGCCTTCGGCGGCTTCATCTCGCTGATCGTCTCGCTGATGGGCTTCAACCTGCTGAACCCCGACGCGACCATTGCGCAGTTGAACGTCCAGCGCTACTTCGAGACCGGCAAACTGGACACGGCGTATGCGGCGGGCATGAGCGCGGACGCCGCGCCTGTATTCATGGCGAGCTTTGACGAAGTGCAGGGTGTGGATCGGACCGCGCTGGGCGGGGCGATGCACCTGCAGATGGACACGCTGTACCGGCGTCTGGAGAATGCGTCGTGGCCGTCATACCACTGGGGCCGCAAGCAGGCGATCGACGCCCTGCTGGCGCAGCGAGAGCGCCTGCTGGAGTACGAAGCCGTCTACCCGCTCCGCCGCAATTGATCTGTAATTGATAGTGGGCGATTCGCCCGTTGACCTGCAACGTATTCGGAGAGCAAGGAGAATCATCATGCGCAACGTATCAATTATCGGTATCGGCCAGACGCCGGTCGGCGAGATCTGGGAGAAGGGCCTTCGGACCCTCGCGGTGGACGCCATCCGCGCCGCGATGAAGGACGCCCACATGGAGACGGCCGACGCGCTCTATATCGGCAACATGCTGTCGGGCGAGGCGACCGGCCAGGCGCACCTCGGGCCGCTGATCGCCGACGCGGCGGGCTTGCGCGGCGTCGAGGCGGCCAAGATCGAGGCGGCCTGCGGCTCGGCGGCGTACGCGCTGCGGCTGGCGTACCTGGCGGTGGCGGGCGGCATGCACGATACCGTGATCGTCTGCGGCGTCGAGAAGATGACCGACCGCGCACCGGGCCGAATGACCAACGGGTTGGCCAGCGCCGCCGACGGCGAATTGGAAGCCGCGCAGGGCCTCTCGTTCGTGGCGATCAACGCACTGCTGATGCAGCGTTACATGTACGAATTCGGCTGGAAGAAGAGCGACTTCGCGCAGTTCGCCGTCAACGCGCACCAGAACGCGGCCGGCAACCCGTACGCCATGTTCCACCATCTGGTCAGCGCCAATGACTTCGAGAAGGCGAAGATGGTCGCGACGCCGATCAACCTGCTCGACTCGTCGCCGATGGCCGATGGCGCGGCAGCGGTGGTGATCACGTCCGACCCGCTGGCGCGCGAGTTCGCCGACAAGCCGGTGCGCATCAAGGCGTCGACCGCCGCGACCGACTCGATCGCCATCGCCGAGCGGCGCGACATTCTGACGCTCGACGCCGCGAAGCGCTCGACGCTCAAGGCGTACGAGGTGGCGGGCGTCTCGCCGGCCGACATCGACCTGTTCGAGCTGCACGACGCGTTCTCGATCATGGCCGCGCTGTCGCTGGAAGCGGCCGGCTTCGCGGAGCGTGGGCAGGGTGTGCGGCTGGCGCTGACCCAGGACATCGGCATCGAGGGCAAGCACCCGATCAGCACGATGGGCGGCCTGAAGGGACGCGGCCATCCGGTCGGCGCGACCGGGCTGTACCAGGTCGTCGAGGCGGCGATGCAGTTGCGCGGCGAGGCGGGGCACAACCAGGTGCAGGACGCGCGGCTGGCGATGACGCAGAACATCGGCGGCAGCGGCGCGACGGTGACGACGCACATCCTGGAAGCGTGGCGGTAGGAATCATATTTGCACCTCACAGGTCTTGGCGACCTGTGAGGTGTCATATAGAATGGGAGTGTAAATCGTTGGCTGGACTGTGAGGACGTATGCCCGAAACCCATCTGCCGCAGATCTGGCGGCTGCGCGACCAGCGCTACCGGCTGGAAGGCGCGCAGTGTGCCGCGTGCGGCGAGAAGATCTTCCCCGCAAAGGAGATCTGCCCGAACTGCAAGGGCGACCAGTTTACGCCGTACGTGTTTAGCGGCCGCGGCGAGATCTATTCGTATTCGGTGATGTACCAGGCGCCGCACGGCTTCGACAAGGACCTGCCGTACACGGTGGCGCTCGTCAAGCTGGCCGAGGGACCGATCATCACGGCGCAGTTGACCGACATCGATCCGGGCGAAGCCGAAATTGGCCAGCTGGTGGAGATGGTAACGCGCGTGCTGGGTGAGGAGGGCGAACTCGGCGCGATCGAGTACGGCTACAAGTTCAGGCCGCTGTTGCAGTCCTGACCCCATAGTGAGCAGAATCGGTGCGCCCTCCACCATGCGTGCGAAGGCGCTTTTGTTGTGCCGTGGCACGCCACCCCGCCGCGCCATTGTGTGCAGCCTCCGCTAATTGACAACATAGAACAATTGTGCTAATCTGTGAGGGTACGGCGAATCGTTTGGCGCAGCACGCGTTATGCGCCCAATTTACTCACCCAGGGAGGAGCCCCGCATGAAACAGATCACCCCGTGTCTCTGGTTCGACAGCAACGCCGAGGAAGCGGTCAGTCTCTATATGTCCGTCTTCCCCAACGCCAAAATCCTGTCGATGTCCCGCTACGGCGAGGGCGGGCCCGGCCCGGCCGGCCAGGTTATGGTCGCCATGTTCGAGATCAACGGTCAGGAATACATGGCGTTGAATGGCGGCCCGCAGTACAAGCCGACCCCGGCCGTCTCATTCCTCGTCAACTGCGAGACGCAGGCCGAAGTGGACCACCTTTGGGAGAAACTTTCCGAAGGCGGCCACAAAGATCAGTGCGGCTGGCTGCAGGATCGTTTCGGCTTCTCGTGGCAGATTGTGCCGACCGCGCTGGGCGAGCTCATGGGCGACCCCGACCCGCTGAAGGCCGGCCGGGTGATGCAGGCGATGCTGAAGATGGGCAAGCTGGATATCGCGGAGTTGCAGCGGGCGTACGACGGAGGGTAGGGCAATATTCGAGGGCTACAGCATCGTCATGCCCGCGCGTTGCCCGCTGGCTTCGGGCCAGCGGGCGGTTAACGCTCTGCGGCGTGAGGCCGCAGAGCACCGCGGGCATCCAGATCATTACCTGCCATGACCACCAAGCAGCCGGCGGTGTACATCCTTGCAAGTCAAAGGAATGGTACGCTCTATGTTGGCGTAACCGGTAATTTGTCGCGGCGGGTCTGGCAGCATAAGAATGACGAGGTCGTGGGGTTCACACGCCAGTATCATGTGCATATTCTGGTGTACTACGAGGTCTTTGACGATATGCGCGCAGCCATTGAGCGCGAGAAGCAGTTGAAGAAATGGAATCGCGCATGGAAGATCGAGTTGATCGAGCGGGCCAATCCGCAATGGCGCGATCTTTCAGATGAGTTGGTCTGAATAGGATGTGGTTGCCTCGTTTACGCAAATTGTGTTGGTTATCGAGCTGCTTTCTGGATGCCCGCTTTCGCGGGCATGACGTGTTGGGATCCCGTGATGGTCGAAGGAGTGAAATGCCTGCAAAGCCGAGGACCGTTGACGAGTTTGTAGAAGCGAAAGTGCTGCCGGAGCTCTGGCCGGTGGTGGCGCTGATCCGCAAGCTGATGAAGGAGAATGCGCCGAAAGCACAGGAACTGATCAGCTACGGCATCCCGGCGTACAAGACCGAGCGGATCATCGCGGTCATCAGCCCGACCAAGAAGGACATCACATTGTCGTTCTCGCGCGGCGCGCAGTTTGACGACAAATATGATATGCTTCGGGGCGTCGGCAAAAGCTCAAAGCACGTGAAGATCAAGAGCATCGCGGACGCCAATGCCACCGCGCTGCGATACTATATCAAGCAGGCCGTGAAGATGGATGTCTAGTTGCTAGTCGCTAGTCACTAGTTGCTAGTATGGACATTCCGATTGTAGACGGGCACCTTGACCTGGCCGAGAACGTCACGCTGTTCGGCCTGGACATGACGGCAAGCATCGCCGAGCGCCGGCGCGTCGAGAACCGCCGCGAGCGGCAGGCGACCGTCACCCTGCCGGAGATGGAACGGGGCGGCATCGCGGTCGCCTGCGCAACCGTCACCGCCGGTTTCCTCGCCGAGGATGTGAAAGGGATCGACCACGTGCCAGCGTCGGCGATTTACCGAACCGCGGAAGAGGCCGAGGCGCAGGCGCTGTCGCAGATCGCGCTGTATGAGCGCTGGCAGGCCGAGGGGCGCGTGCGCCTGCTCAAGTCGGCGACCGACCTGGAGCACCACCTGTTGTTGTGGCGTGACGACCGCAAGCCGGGGCTCGTGCTGCTGATGGAGGGCGCCGACCCGATCGTGAACGTGAGCGATCTGCTGCGCTGGTGGCAGCGTGGCCTGCGCATAATCGGCGTGACGTATGGCGATACAAAGTACGGCACCGGCGTCGCCAGCGGCCTGCCGGCAGTGCGGCCGGGCGGTCTGACCGCCGACGGCGTCGCGCTGCTCGAACGGATGGCCGAGATCGGTTTCATGTGGGACATTGCGCACCTGGCCGAGGGCGCTGTCTGGCAGGGGCTCGACATGGGCTTCCCGCGCGTCTGCGCCTCGCACGCGAATGCGCGCGCGCTGACGCCGACCGACCGCCACCTGAGCGACGGCGTCATTCGCGCCGTGGCCGGGCGCGGCGGCGTGATCGGCCTGGTGCTCTACAACAAGTTCCTCGAACCGCGCTGGCGGCCAGGCAACGGCGTGCGCGTTACGCTGGACGAGCACGTGCGGCGGCACGCGGAGTATATCGCATCCGTCGCCGGCTGGGATCACGTCGGAATCGGTTCCGATCTGGACGGCGGGTTCGGGCTGGAAGAAAGCCCGGCCGAGATCGACAGCGAAGCCGACCTGATCAAAATCGGTGACGTGGTTCCGCCAGCGGCGCGCGAGGCGGTGCTGAGCGCCAACTGGCTCAACTTCCTGCGCGCCGCGCTCCCCAAGTCGGCGTAACGCTGGGATATCCATGCGACACCCCATCGGTCTACGAGACCGGTGGGGTATTTTCGTTTACCCCGATTCACATTGGCCGATATAATCGAAAGTGGCTGGCACAGACGTATTGATGAGCGAGACTCGCGAGACTCGTATGAACGCACAGGCTACGCCGCAGTTCGATGACCGCTATGTGACGATCCAGGGCATCCGCCTCCGTTACTGGCAGGCAGGCGACAGCGGCACGCCGGTACTGTTGCTGCACGGTCTGAACGGCTGCGCGGAGCACTGGCGCGCGACGATCACCGGCCTGATGGGGGCGCACCGCGTCTGGGCGCTGGACGGGCCGGGGCACGGATTATCCGCCCCCGACGACCGCGCATTTGACTCGGCGTTCATGCGCGATCTCGTAGTCGATTTCCTGCACAGTCAGGGCCTGGAGCGGGCCAGTATCATGGCGCTATCCGGCAGCGGGCTGGTCGCGCTCACGATTGCGCTCGACCGGCCAGAGGTGCTGGACCGGCTGGTACTGGTCGACGCGGCCGGGCTGGGGCGCGGCGTCAACTTTCGCATGCGTCTCATGTCGGTGTCGCCCATGCCGCCACCGAGCGCGTTCGCGGTGACGATGAGCCGCGTGCAACTGCGCTACTGGATCGGGCAGATCTTCTTTGCCGACGCGTCAAAGGTCACCGACGAAGTGGTGGAGGAGTTCTACATCAATGTCTGCCGCCCGCATACGATGCTGACCGCCGCGCGTATGATGCGCTGGGGTATCAACCTGCTCGGGCAGAAGCATCAGTTCGCCCATCGGCTCCGCGAGATCAAGGCGCCGACGTTGGTCGTGTGGGGCAAGCAGGACCGGCTGCTGCCGCTGGCGCACGCGTACCGCGCCGCGAAGCGCATACCGAACGCCCGCGCGGTCATCTTCGACCCGTGCGGGCATCTTCCAATGACCGAGCGGCCCGACGATTTCAATCGCGTGGTGCTCGAATTTCTGGCTGGCCGCTGAGAGGCATGATGCACCGTATCCTGATCGCCGTCCTGAATATGGCCGGTCTCGCGCTGATTGGCGCGGCCGCGCTGATCGCCTGGAACGCTTACAACCCGGCCACGCCGCCGCTGCCCGCCGATGCAGTCGTGATTGACGGGACGGCCCCGGCCGTGTCGCCGCCACCGCTGCCGGCTACGCCGACGTCCGCACCGGTCGCGAGCGCGTCGAGCGCGCTGCCGACGCCGACCCCAGCCGCGACGCCCGCACTCGTGGTGCTGCCGGAAACGAAGCCGCACTCGGCCGGCACACCCGCGCCCGACGAAGGCCGGCAGGCGCAGCAGGATAAGCTCGACGAGCGCAAACTGGCGGCCGAGCTGGCGCAGTACCGCGCCCGCGCGTTTCCGGCTGGGGCGGCGCCGGTAGCGCCCGCGCGCGTGATCATTCCGGCGATCGGCGTGGACAGCCGGATCGTCGAGGTAAGCACGCAGGTCACAGAGCAGGACGGCCAACTGGTCAGCGAGTGGCAGGTGGCCGACTATGCGGTGGGCTACCACAACACCTCGGCTCTGCCGGGCGCGCCGGGCAACACCGTCATGACCGGCCACAACAACATCAACGGTGAAGTGTTCCGCAATCTGTCGGACCTGAAGAGCGGGGATGAGGTATTCGTGCTGGCCGACAACCAGCCGTACCGCTACATCGTCGCGCAGAAGCTGCTGGTGAAAGAGAAAGGCGTGCCGATGGAGCAGCGCCTGCAGAACGCCGTCTGGATCGGCCCGACGGCCGATGTGCGGCTGACGCTCGTCAGTTGCTGGCCGTACACGTCGAACACGTACCGGGTCATTATCGTGGCGAAGCCGGCGTCGTAGGTAGGGGCGAAGCATTCGCGAGAGGACGCAAGTGCTTCGCGCTCGTCAAAAAGCCGCACCGTACCGCCGGCGGCCATCGTCCGGCGGCTCGTCCTCGCGAATACCAGTTCCTCCGATATGTTGGAGTTGACTTTTGCGTACTCCAACCCTATTATGTCGCACAATCGAAACTTGGAGACCTATCGGCGCACGTCTATGCAGTTGAGGTCATTATGACTACGCCGCCCACCGGCACAGTCACGTTCCTGTTCACGGACATCGAGGGCAGCACCCGATTGGCGCAGGCGCACCCCACCGAGTGGGAAGCCGCGCGCCAGCGCCACCACGCGATCCTCCGTGCTGCCGCCGAGACACACCACGGCTACGTCTTCCAAATCGTCGGCGACGCCTTCTGCGTGGCGTTCGCCACCGCGCCGGACGCGCTTGCGGCGGCGCTGGATGCGCAGCGCGCCCTCGTAGGGGCAACCCTTGCGGTTGCCACGGATGGGCCGGGGCAAGCCTAATTGTCATAGGTTAGCGTAAAAGTGGCGTTGTCAAGGGGTAAAAGGTGGCAATTTGCACTGCGGAGTGGGAATGAGTAGCATGAAGCATGACCCAATCCAGCCAGCCTCCCAGCGACAACCGC